>CALCWL010000600.1 GCA_937906285.1 uncultured Rhodanobacter sp.
TCGATGCGGATGCCGCCGTACTGCTTGAACGCCTCGACCTTGTTCCAGTCGATGTCCTTCGCTACCGGCTTGTCGCGCAACTCGGCCAGCAGCATCTCGATGAAATACAGGCCGGGCTCGATCGTCACCACCATGCCCGGTTCCAGCGTGCGGGTCATGCGCAGGTACGGATGGCCGTCCGGGCGCTGCACGGTGTCGCCGCGGTCGTTCTTGGCGAAGCCGCCCACGTCGTGCACCTGCAGGCCGATCGAATGACCCAGGCCGTGCGGGAAGAAGGCGCGGGTGACGCCGCTTTCGAGCGCCGATTCGGCCTCCATGCGGATGAAACCGTGGTCCTTCAGCAACGCGGCCAGCTGCCGGTGCGCATGCAGATGCAGCTCGGCATAGGGGCGACCGCTGCGCACCATCGCGGCCTGGCTTTGCTGGTTCGCGTCCATCGCGTCGATCAGCGCCTGGAACTCGCCCGCGTCGGCGGCCGCGTGAGTGCGCGTGATGTCGCTGGCATAACCCGACGCGCTGGCGCCGGCGTCGATCAGCAGCGAGCGTGCGCGTGCCGGCGGTTGCCGGGTGAAATCCATGTAGTGCAGCACGGCGCCGTGCTCGTTCAGCGCCACGATGCTGGAGTAGGGCAGTTCGGCGTCGATCTGGCCAGCTGCCGCCAGGTAGGCCTGATGGATGCCCAGCTCGCTGGCGCCGGCACGGAATGCCTGCTCGGCGGCGCGGTGCGCGCGCGTGCCGATGCGGCTGGCCGCGCGCATCAGTTCCAGCTCGTACGGCGTCTTGTACGCGCGGTGGTAGTGCAGGTAATCCAGTACCGCGGGAGGGTTGTTGAACGTGATGCCGGCGACGGCGGCGTTCGCTTCGCCGATGCTGGCACAGCGACCTTGCGGCAATTCGGCCACGGCGTCCTCGGCCGTGCGCACCACGACGATGTCGAAGCCGTCCACCCAGTAGCCGGCTGGCGCGTCCGGCACCACGTGCCAGTAGTCGCGCGGCTGCAGGAAGATCAACTTCGGCTTGCGGCCCGGCGTGTACGCGATCCAGCTGCCGGGCGCGTTGGTCAACGGCAGCCAATGCTTGAACGGCGGGCTGACCGCGTACGGGTAGTGGTTGTCGTCGAGAAACTTGACGCCGGGCATGCCGGCGGCAATCAGCAGATGGTCGAAGCCGCCGCGTGCGAGTGCCTGCTCGGCGTGGTGTTGCACCGAGGCCAGGTGCGCGGGATAAAGCGGGGCGAGTCGATCATGCATGGAGAACTCCCGGCAGACGCACGGGAGAGGCCCGGCGAATCAGCAAAGACGTATCGCCATGATGACGCTCGCGGCGCGGCAGTTCCAGTGCGCGGGCGCGCACCAGTGCGACTCAAGCCTGCGCCAACCAGTTTTCCAGGCGCGCGGCGTCGATGTCGGTGATCGCGATGATGCGGTAGCCGGCCCAGATCTGGCCGGAGCTGGCAGCGTGCTCGTGCCATTGCTCCTGGATGCCCACCTCGATCGGCTGCGACTGCACCAGCGCGCGGCCGGTGGCGGGCAGGTCGATGCGTACCTGGTACAGCGCCTCGCTGCGCGGTGCGTGCGAGGTAATCAGCAGCAGGCCGGTGCTGGACAGGTTGCCGAGATGGCCGATCGGCTCGCCGCGGATCACGTCGGTGACGATCGCGTTGCCGGGCGCCCGCTTGCGCGGCGCGCGACGCTGGTTGACCGGGGCGTTGGGCGGGTTCATCGGTGTCGGGGCTCCGCGGGTTTGCCGCTGCGTCCGCTGGCGGCAGCCTGGCGCAGGCTGCCGGTGAGGCCGCGCCACGCGCGGTCGAGCAGGCTTTCCGGTTCGGCCGGTACTTCGCAGACGCGGCCGCGGGCGACTTCGTGGGCGAGCTGGGCCATGGTCATCTCCTCGCCGCGCTGGCCGCGGCGGCTGACCAGCAGGCAGCGTCCGGACATGGGCGAATACCACGCCAGCTTGCGTCGCGCGATCTGCCCGCTGGACGGGTCGACGAACTCGAACCAGCTGCCGAACGGCAATTTGCGCAGGTGCTGTTCGATGCGCGCTTCGCGCGGGTCGACGGCTGGTGGTCGGGTCGATGTCGCCGCTTCCGTTGCGGGCCGGGGCGGCGTCGGCTTGACGATCGGGCTGGCGATCGCGGGTTCGTGGCCGGCCTGCTGCTCGCCCAGGCGCTGGTGCTGTTTCAGGCGCAGCGCGAGATCGGTGGCGCTGGGCAGCTCGGTGGCCGGATCGGGCGTGCCGGCGCCGAGCAGGCGTTGCGCCACCTGCACCGACTCCTCCGCGTGCATGCCGATCTGCTGCAGGCCGCTTTCCACTTCCTGCTGCAGCCGCCGCGGATCGGGCACCGGCAGGCGGCCGAGCAACTGGTCGGTGATCGCCAGTTGCGCCTTGAAGGCTTCGCTGTCCTCGCCATGGCGCAGCAGGGTCAGGGCCAGCACGTCGGACCAGGCGCGATCGAGCAGCGCGCGCAGCAGGCCGCGCGGCGGCGACTGCGCAAAGCGTTCGGCCATCAGCTCGCCGGCGCGGTGGCGCGCCTGGTCCAGCCGCTCGCGACCCTGCGCCGCCTCGACGTGGCGCCGCTCGGCGGCCTGCGCCTTGCGCGTCAGCAGGGCCAGGTGGTGTTCGATGTCCGCCAGCAAGGTGGTGTAGAGACCGGCGCTGGGCGGCTCCTGGTTGGCGCGGTTGACCAGTTGCTCCAGCTTGCTGGCCAGCGGCCGGTTGGTTTCGTCGTCGCTGCCGTCGAGCCAGTCGTTGGCGGCGGCGGCGACGGTGTCCAGCAGCTTGCGCGCGGGATGGTCGCGTTGTTCGAAGAAGTCGTGGTCGGCGACCGCCACGCGCAGCACCGGCAGCTGCAGGTCGCCGAGCAGGCCGCGGGCGTTGCTGCCTTGCTGCAACTGCTGGCCCAGTTGTTCGAACAGTTCGGCGACCAGCTCCACCGTGTCGCCCTGTTCGCTGGTGAGCTGGGTGCGCGGCGCGCCGGCGGGCTTGCCCAGGTTGAGCTGGGTGAGCAGCTCTTCGCGCAGCCGCGCGGCACTGCGCAGCTCGCGGCTGGCGTGATCGGTGACCTGAGCCAGATGCTGTTGCAGCGCGCCCAGTGCCGCTTGCAGCTCTTCCTCGGTGGCGGCCGGCCCGGCCGCTTCGCCGCCGCCCGCGCCCTGGCCGGCGCGCCGCTGCGACAGCAGGTCGCGCAGCGATTCCAGCACGTGGATGGAGTCCTCCGGGGCGCCGGCGGTCGCCGGTTTGGCCGCAGCTTCTGCCGGTGCGGCGGCGGTTTCGCTGGCAGCGCCGATCTCGCTCGTGCCCTGGCGTGCGCGCTTGTTGACGTGGCGCGGCGCCGGCACGCTGCGCAGTTGCGGCAGGATGCCGTCGGACTGCCAGCGCAGGTTGATGGTGCCGTAGAGCTGGCTCAGGGCGGGGAGCACGCTCTGGTCGAAGTGTTGCAGCAACAGCAACTGGTGCTTGAGTGGCAGCTCCAGGGCCGCGCTGGCCTGGTGGAATGCCTTGGCCAGCGCATGCGGGCCCAGCGGCAGCGAGGCCCCTTCCAGCGGCGGCGCGCCGATCAGCACCGCCAGGCGATGGCCCAGTTCGTACAGCGCGCGACCATGCCGTGCATCGCCGCGGGCGCCGAGCTGGTCCAGCGCCATCGCCATTTCCTGCACGCCGGGGTCGAGCAGTTCCAGCGTCTGCCACGGACTGGCGGTGACCGCGGTTTCCGCATCGGCGGGCCGGTGCGCGTTGCGGTCGAGCTCATCGAGCGCCTTGCCCAGTTCCTCCATGAAGGCCTGCACCAGCGCGTTCTGCCCCTGCAGCACGCGTTGGCGGCTGGCGAAACATTCGTGCTGTTCGTCGGATCGGTGCGCATGGTCGGCGAGCGCGAAGAGCTGTTTCTCGAATTCGCCGATGCAGCGGCGCACGGGTTCGTGCAGACCTTCCACGCACAAGGTGTAGGCTGTCTCGATCAATTGCTGGGCGCGCGCAGGCCACCGCCCCTGGTTGAACTGGGCGGTGCCGCGCAATGCCGACATGCGTCGCCGGTCTTGTCCGACGTCCATGCAAAACCTGTGATTTCCCCGGGTTGGCCAAGTCTATGCTGCTTGCCGGGGCTATGCCATCGCCCGGAGCGCGTCAGTCGAGGAAGCTGGCGATCACGTCGTTCAGGAAGCGCTGGCCCAGCGCGGTGGTCTGCAGGCGTTGCACGTCGCCGTGCAGCCAGCCGCGGTCGCGGGCGGCCGTCAGCGTCGCGGCGATCGTCTCCGGCGCCAGTCCGGTGCGTGCGGGGAAATCGGCCATCGGCACGCCGCCGATCAGGCGCAGCGCGTTGAGCATGTACTCGAACGGCAGCTCGGCGGCGGCGACCACGCCGTCGCCGCCGATTCGGCCCGCGCCGCCGCGTTCGCCCATGTAGGCGAGCGGGCTGCGCGTTTTCCAGCGCCGATGGACCCGGCCGCTGATCGCGTCGCTGAGCTTGCCGTGGGCGCCGGCGCCAATACCGAGGTAGTCGCCGAACTGCCAGTAGTTGAGGTTGTGCGCGCAGCGCCGGCCCGGCTGCGCGTACGCCGAGATTTCGTACTGGCCGTAGCCGGCCGCGGCCAGGCGCGCCTCGCAGGCTTCCTGCATCGCCCAGGCGTGGTCGTCGTCGGGCAGCGGCGGCGGGTTGGCGGCGAACACCGTGTTCGGCTCCAGCGTGAGCTGGTAGTGCGAAATGTGCGTGGGCGCCAGCGCGATGGCGCGCTCGACGTCGGCCAGCGCGCCGTCGAGATCCTGCTTCGGCAGCGCGTACATCAGATCGAGGTTGATGTTCGCGTAGCCGGCGTCCTGCGCCGATTTCACCGCCGCCTCCGCCTCGGCGGCGGAGTGGATGCGGCCCAGCCGGCGCAGCTTGTCGTCGTCGAAGCTCTGCACGCCGAACGAGATGCGGTTGACGCCCGCCGCGAGATAGCCGTCGAAACGGCCGTGCTCGACCGTGCCGGGGTTGGTCTCCAGGGTGATCTCGGCGTAGTCGGCCAGCGGCAGCCGTTCGCGTACGCCGTCGAGCAGGCGCGCGATCAGTTCCGGCGCGAACAGGCTGGGCGTGCCGCCGCCGAAAAAGATGCTGATGACGGGGCGCCCTTCAAGTGCGGTGGCGAAGTCGGCGCGGTCGGCGTCGAGGTCGGCCAGCAGGTGGTCGATGTAGGCGGCGTAGGGCGGCGGCTCGCTGCGCAGACCGTGCGAGTTGAAGTCGCAGTACGGGCATTTCTTCACGCACCACGGCATGTGCACGTACAGCGACAGCGGCGGGGCGATCAGGCTCATGCGTGGCGCTCGGCCAGCCTCGCGTGCAGCTGCGCCAGCGCCTGGCCGCGGTGGCTGATGCGGTTCTTCAGCGCGGGGTCGAGTTCGGCGGCGCTGCGCGTCTGGCCGTCGGGCAGGAACAGCGGGTCGTAGCCGAAACCCTGCGCGCCGCGCGGTGCGTCGAGCACGCGGCCGTGCCAGCGGCCTTCGGCGATCAGTGGCGCGGGGTCGTCGGCGTGTCGCAGCAGCGCCAGCACGCAGATGAAGAACGCGCTGCGCCGTTCCGCCGGCACGCCATCCAGCTCGCGCAGCAGCTTCGCGTTGTTGGCGGCGCTGTCGCCGTGGTTGCCGGCGTAGCGCGCGGAGTACAGGCCGGGCGCGCCGTGCAGGTGGTCCACGCACAGGCCGGAGTCGTCGGCCAGCGCGGGCAGGCCGCTGGCGCGGGCGGCGTGGCGCGCCTTGAGCACGGCGTTCTCGACGAAGCTGAGGCCGGTTTCCTCGATATCCTCCACGCCGACGCTGGCCTGCGGTACCACCTCGAAGCCGGCGTTGGCGAGCAGGGCATGGAACTCGGCGAGCTTGCCGCGGTTGCCGCTGGCGAGGACGATGCCATGCATGTCAGCGTGCAAGTGCCGCGCGCTGCGCCGCGACCAGTTCGCCGATGCCTTTCTCGGCCAGCGCCAGCATCGTGTCCATTTCCCCGCGGCGGAACGCGTGGCCCTCGGCGGTGCCCTGCACCTCGATGAAGCCGCCGCCGTCGTTCATC
>CALCWL010000601.1 GCA_937906285.1 uncultured Rhodanobacter sp.
GCCAGCACCACCGCGTTCGACCTGTGGCGCGTGGTCACCGCCGGTTACGCCTCGGCCTATCTGCGCCGCGGCCCCGCCGACATGCCATGCGGGTTCCATTACGCGCCGACGGGTGTCGGCGTACTGCCGGGCGTGACAGATCCGGTGGCACGCGCGGCGTGGTGGGCCGACGCCTCCGGCATTCCGCCGGGCAATGGCGTGGGGCTGTTCGGCGGTGTCAATGTGTCGCCCGATCCGACCCTGGTCGGCGAGGAATGCCTGCGCGCGCTGTGGACCGGCGACGAGCCGGCCGCGCAGATGCTGCAGGCCTCGGTCGCAGCCACGGCGGCGAAGCTGCCGCGCGCCGACCTGCTGCTATGGGTGGTGCACGGTGCCGACGACGGACTGCTGCCGACCGCCTTCACGTCCGAACCCTATGTCGCGTGGCTGCGCGAAGAGGGTCGCCGGCCGCTGTACTGGAAGGTGCCGCACGCCCAGCATTTCGATGCGTTCCTGCCGCTGCCCGGCTTCGGCGAGCGCCACCTGCCGCTGCTGCCCTACGGCTACGCCGCGCTCGATCGCCTGTGGGCGCATCTGTACGAGGGAGCTGCCTGGCCGGCCAGCGTGCCCACGCCCGCAGGCCACCCGCGCGGCGCCCGGGCGCTTACGCGAGAGGCGCTCGGGCTGCATTGAGCACCGGTGGCAAGCCGCGGCTCGTGCGCGAGAGGGTTGCCATGAGCCGACTCGCCCGCCCGCCGGCCACCATCGCACCGGCCTGCGTGGTTTCCGAAGATGCTCGCCGAAGGCAGCAAGGCGTCGCCGCTGGGCGGACCGATCAAGCAGGGGCCGCCAGTTCCAGGACCGCATCAACCGCGATCGCGTCGCGCATGCGCAAGAGGGATCCGGTCGCCGTGCACCACGAAACCCTCGCCGGTGTCGTCGCCAGCGACCCGCGGGTACCGCCGGGCCTGGCGCCCGGACAACTTGCGCACTGCCCGCCGACCCTGCTGATCAGCGGTACGCGCGACACGGGGATGAGTTCGCTGGTGCACAACCTGGCGCTGCTCTAACGAGCCAGGGTGCAACCCGAGTTGCAAGTGTGGGAGGGCATGTGGCATTCCTTGCTTCGGCGACCCGCAGCTGCCCGGGTCGCAGCCGGCCTGCTGCACCATCATGGCGTTGTCGGAGCGCCAGCTTGATCCATCGCAAGAGGAAGCCCGCCCATGAAGATCGTCTCCCTGTTCGCCGCCACGGCGCTCGTCTTCGTCAACACGGCCGGCGCCGCCACGGCCGACCCGGCGAAGACGCAGGCGTACATCCACCAGGCGTGGGACACGCTGACGCGCTCGCTGGACGATTGCTCGGCGCTGCACGATCCGAAGATGGATGCGCGCCCGGTGCTCTACCTGCCGGCCGACTTCCGTGCGCCCGCAGCGATGGCCGATATCAGACAGCGCTGCAAGGTCGATGTGCACACGCTGCCGCGGCGCATCGAAAAGCTGGGCGACCTGATGCCGTCCGCGCTCCCGGCCGAAGGCCTGCTTTACCTGCCCAGGCCCTACGTGGTGCCGGGCGGACAGTTCAACGAGATGTACGGCTGGGACAGCTACTTCATCCAGTTGGGCCTGCTGGCCGACGGGCGAGTGGAGTTGGCGCGCGACATGACCGACAACATGCTATTCGAGGTCGAGCATTACGGTGGCGTGCTCAACGCCAACCGCACCTATTACCTGACCCGTTCGCAGCCGCCGTTCCTGTCGCGGATGATCGGTGACGTGCTGGCTGCGCCCGGCGCGTTCAAGAATGACGCTGAACGCGACGCCTGGTTGACCCGCGCCTATCCGCTGGCGGTGGCCAACTACCGCATCTGGACCCGTCCCGAGCACCGTGCCGGCGATACCGGCCTGGCGCGCTACTTCGACCTCGGCGCCGGGCCGGTGCCGGAAATGCAAGGCAGCGCGTACTACCACGGCGTGATCGACTGGGTGCTGGCGCATCCGAAGGAGGGTCCTGGCTACCTGGTCAAGGCTGCCGAGCATCCCGATGCCGCCGAGATAGCGCGCCTGAAAACCGCCAGTTGCGACGTCGAGGCGTCCAGTGTCTGCGCCGGCGCCTGGTCGAAAGGCTATCGCCTGAGCGCCGACTATTACCTGGGCGACCGCGCCATGCGCGAATCCGGCTTCGACACCAACTTCCACTTCGGCCCGTACGGCGGCACCACCCATCACTACGCAGGCGTGGGCCTCAACAGCCTGCTGTATCGCTACGAACGGGACCTGCACGATTTCGCGCTGCAACTGGGCAAGGTGAGCGAGGCCAGGCAATGGGCCGACGCCGCTGCCGCGCGCAAGTCGGCGATGGACAAATACCTGTGGCAGCCCGACCGGGGCATGTTCATGGACTACGACTTCATCGCGGGCACGGCTTCCGCGCAGCCCTACGTCACCACCTACTGGCCACTGTGGGCCGGATTGGCCAGCAAGGCGCAGGCGGCCGCGCTGGAGAAGCACCTGGCCGTGTTCGAACGCAAGGGCGGCCTGTCGATGGACAACCTGCACAGCGGTGCGCAATGGGACGAGCCGTTCGGCTGGGCGCCCACCAACTGGCTGGCGATCTCGGGCCTGGACGCCAGCGGTTTCCACGACGACGCCCGCCGCCTGGCGCGCAAGTTCGTGGCCACGGTGGATACCGGCTTCGCGCACGACGGCACCATCCGCGAGAAATACAACATGGCGCTGGGCAATGCGGACGTGAAGATCACCGCCGGCTACACCACCAACGTGATCGGCTTCGGCTGGACCAATGCGGTGTACCTCAAGCTGCACCAGTTGCTGCAGGCGGTGCCGGAGCCGGCGGCGACGCACTGACGATGCTCCGTTCACGGCGGCGGCCGGCCGCTGGGTTATCCTTCCGGCTTTTCGCCCCAGCCTCGAGGATCGCCATGACCATCAACGTCACCTTCACCACCAACCGCGGCCCGATCCACCTACGCCTGCACGAAGACAAGGCACCGGTGACGGTCGCCAGTTTCGTCAACCTGGCAAAGCGCGGCTACTACGACGGCCTCTCGTTCCATCGCGTGATCGCCGATTTCATGATCCAGGGCGGTTGCCCCGAAGGCAGTGGCCGTGGCGGCCCGGGCTACAAGTTCGAGGACGAGTTCAATCCGTCGCTGCGCCACGACAAGCCGGGCGTGCTGTCGATGGCCAATGCCGGTCCGCGCACCAACGGCAGCCAGTTCTTCATCACCCATGGTCCGACGCCGTGGCTGGACGGCAAGCACAGCGTGTTCGGCGAAGTGCTGGACGCCTCCGACATGGACGTGGTCAACGCGATCCAGCAGGGCGACACGATCGAGAAGGTCACCGT
>CALCWL010000602.1 GCA_937906285.1 uncultured Rhodanobacter sp.
AGCTTGAACTCGATCAGCGTGATGAAAAGCTGGATCGCCAGCACGAAGAAGCACAGGATGACGATCAACCACGCGAGGAACATCACGACGATGGGCGTGATGTTCACGAACACCTCGGGGAAGCCCGCCATGTTGCCGATCTGCTCAAGGATCGGCGCACCGGCGTCGATGCCGACCTTGGCCAGCCGCCCAGGGTGTAGGAAGTTCTCCATGCTCAAGGTCGAGCCGCTGGCCGTTAGGCCCAGCCCGGCGAAGGAGCGGAACAGGATGCCGGCCAGCGTGTTGAAGTTGCCGATGATGTAGGCGAAGGCACCGACGTACAGCACCTTGCGGATCAGCTTGGCGATCACGTCCTCGCCCTGGCCGACGGCATGGCCCATCGCCCAGAACAGCCCGGCGATCGTCATGTCGATGACGATCAGCGTGGCGGTCAGAAACGCCACCTCGCCATGCAGCAGTCCAAAGCCCGAGTCGATGTAGCGCGAGAAGGTATCGAGGAAGCGGTCGATGATCGTTACGTCGTTCATGGTGAGTCCTCCTGCCCAGGCGCATCGGCATCGGCGGGTTCATCGAAGCTGGGCGGAATCGGCGGCAGGTCGGCTAGCGTCTGATACTCGCTCGGCCCGGTCTGGCCGGAGAGAAAGCGCCGCAGGTCGGCCTGGGCCACCTGCGCGCAAAACGCGCCGTCGTGCGCGCCCGTGCGGCACTGCGCGCGCAGCGTGTGCAACCGGGATGGATCGGCGGCCAGTGAAGCCACCGACAGCGGCTGATCGCAGCCGGACAGCAGGAACGCGAGAGCGAACACGACAGGCGCGTACTTCATGGCCGCACCTCGTCAGTGGTTGTAGAAATCGACGGCTTGCGGCGTGTACGGCGTGCCACTGCCCAGGAAGCGGCGCGTCATCTCACGTCCGCGCTCCGTGGCCGCCGCCTGCCGCGCCAGTTCCAGCGCGGCAGCGCGATCCTGCGTGATCTGGAGCCGCTGCGACTGGATCGACTGCTTGGCCTGCAAGGCCAGCAACTGGTTCATGGCCTGCATCGCCTGCAACGCACCTTCGGCTGACTGGCTCTTGCCCACGAGGTCGGCGAGCACGCTTTCGTCTTCGCCCAGGTTCTGCGAAACCTGGGCCTGCATCCGCATCGTGGTCTGCAAGCCGTTGAGCGTGTTCTTCCATCGCTCCTGCGTGTCGCGGTACATCTGGTCGCCGCTCACCGTGGCGGCGTACTGCTCGGGATACAGGCGCTGAAACTCCCGATCCAGATTCGTCACGTCGTAGGCCAGGCCGCGCGCCTGGTCGATCAGCCGCTGCGTGGTCGCCAGATTGGCGCGCAACTGGCCGACCACGCTGGATGGCAGGCTGGCGAGATTGCGCGCCTGGTTCATCAGCATCTGCGCTTCGTTCTGAAGCTGCTGGATCTGGTTGTTGATCTGCTCCAGCGTGCGGATCGCGGTCAGCGTGTTCTGCACGAGGTTGGTGGGATCGACCACGACCCATTGCGCATGGGCGGTGGCGGTGCAAAGCATGGCCGCGATTGCGGCGGCGACAAGACGCTTTTTCATGACAGGTTCTCCAGGGGTTGATCAGCGAGGGAACCCGGCGCAAGGCCGGGGAACGAGGGCAGCAGGTCGGCCGCCCAATCGAGGCCGCGATGGCGCAGCCAGGCGCCCGCGAAGCCGGGTACGCCGGCGTCCAGCAGCACGCGGTCTATGTCGCGCTGGTCTTGCGGCGTGGAAGCGCCCGCAAACGCCAGCGCGGCCGGCCCCAGGTCGAGGTCGAACAGGCGGTTGCCGAGGCGGGATTGGTAGTAGTAGTCGCGCTTGGGCTGCGCGGTGGCGACGATCTCGATCTGCCGGCTGTTGAGGCCGAAGCCTTCGTAGATCGTGCGAATCTGCGGCTCAGTCGCCTGCGGGTTCGGCAGGAAGATGCGGCTGGCGCAGCTTTCGATAATCGCGGGGGCGATGCTCGAATCCTTGATGTCCGCGAGCGACTGCGTGGCGAAGATCACCGACACGTTTTTCTTGCGTAGCGTCTTGAGCCACTGGCGGATACGCGCGGCAAACACCGGGTCATCGAGGAACAACCACGCTTCATCGAGGATCAGCAGCGTGGGCGATCCGTCGAAGCGTTCATCGAAGCGCGCAAAGAGGTAATGCAGCACGGCCATGACGGCGGCCTTGCTGTGCATCAGTTCCTCCATCTCGAAGCACTGCACGGAGCCGGCGCCCAGGCGATCCGAATCCGCATCCAGCAGCTTGCCGTGGGCGCCGCCCAGCACGTACGGCGCGAGCGCCTGGCGCAGCGCATTCGATTGCAGCAGCACCGACAGGCCGGTCATCGTGCGCTGCTCCACCGGCGCACCGGCGAGGCTTCCAAGCGCCGACCAGATAGCCGCCTTCTCGTCGGGGCCGACCGCCACGCCTTCGTGCAGCAAGCGGCCTTCGACCCATTCTGCGGCCCAGGTGCGGTAGCCCTCGCGGTCGATGCGTGCCAAGGGCTGGAAGGCGATTTCGCCATCCGTGCCCAGGTCGTAGTGTTCGCCGCCCAAGCCCAGGATCGTGGCCCGCATCGAGCGGCCCATGTCGAAGGCGAAGATGCGCGAACCGCGATAGCGACGGAACTGCATCGCCAGCGTGGCGAGCAAGACCGACTTGCCCATGCCGGTCGGGCCTGCGACCAGCGTGTGGCCCACGTCGCCGATGTGCGTCACCAGCCGGAACGGCGTCGCGCCATCGGTGCGCGTGACGATCAGCGGCGGGCCGTCGAGGTGGTCGTTCTTTTCCGGCCCCGCCCATACTGCGGACACCGGCATCATGTGTGCTAGGTTCAGCGTCGAGACGATGGGCTGGCGCACGTTGGCGTAAGCGTTGCCCGGAATGGATGACAGCCACGCATCCACGGCGTTGAGCGTTTCCGGGATGGTGACGAAGCCGCGCCCCTGGATGACCCGCTCCACCATGCGCAGCTTCTCGTCGGCTACGGCCGGGTCGGCATCGAGCACCGTCACCGTGGCGGTGAGATAGCCGAAGGCGACCTGATCGCTGCCCAGCTCCTGTAAGGCGGCATCGGCGTCGGTCGCCTTGTTGCTGGCGTCAGTATCGACCAACGGGCTTTCCTGCTGGAAGATCGTTTCGCGCAGCAGCGCGATGACGTTCTTCCTTTTTGCAAACCACTGGCGGCGCAGGCGGGTGAGTTCCTTTTCCGCCTCGGATTTGTCGAGACAGAGAAAGCGCGTACTCCAACGATATGCAAAGCCCAAGCGGTTGAGGTCGTCCAGAATCCCCGGCCAGGTCGAGGTCGGAAAACCGCGCACCGACACCACGCGCAGGTGCTGGTCGCCCAGCATGGGCGCCAGGCCACCGACCAGCGGCGAGTCGGTCAGCAGGGCGTCGATGTGGAACGGCACTTCGGGCACACCGACGCGGTAGCGCCGCGTCGAGATGGTCGTGTGCAGGTAGGTCAGCGTCTGGCTGTCATCCAGCCAGACGATTTCCGGCATCACGCCGTCGAGCAGGTCAAAGACGCGATCCGTTTCCGCGACGAAGGCTTGCAGCCGCTCGCGCCAGTCCACGCCATTCGTCGGCGTGTTCTCGTAGAGCATCTTGGCTGCACGGGCACGGGATTCTTCCGGCGGCAGGTAAAGCAACGTCAGGTGATAGCCGCTCTCGAAGTGATGGCCCGATTCCTCGAAGGCGGCCCGGCGTTCTTCCTCCACCACCCACGAAAGCGGCTCGGGAAACTCCGAGTGCGGATAGTCGGCCGCAGGCCGGCGCTCGGCTTCGATGAACAGCGCCCAGCCCGATCCCATGCGGCGCAGCGCGTTGTTCAACCGCGCCGACGTGGCGATCAGCTCGCCTTGCGTCGCGCTGTCGAGGTCAGGCCCGCGAAACCGGGCCGTGCGCTGGAAACTGCCGTCCTTGTTCAAGACGACGCCCGGTGCGACCAGCCCGGCCCAGGGCAGCCAGTCGGCAAGCAAGGCCGGGCGCTGGCGGTATTCGGCGAGGTTCAGCATCGCGGCGTCCTCCCCTCACACGTCCAGCAGCGGGCGGTGCTTGATGTGCCGGGCGAAGACCTGCATGAACTGCGGATCGACGCGCGCACCCCACACCGCCAGCGAATGGCCGACGATCCAGAGCACGACGCCCGGAATCCACAGTTGCAGGCCCAGGCCGACAGCGGCGGCCAGCGTGCCGTTAGCGATCGCTACGGTGCGCGGCGCACCGCCCAGCAGAATCGGCTCGGTCAGCGAGCGATGCAGCGGCACCTCGAAGCCGTCCGCGAAGGTGTCAGGGGCACTCATACGACCGCCCCGCCGGAGAAGCTGAAGAACGACAGGAAGAAGCTCGAAGCGGCGAACGCGATGGACAGACCGAATACGATCTGGATCAGCTTGCGGAACCCGCCGGACGTGTCGCCGAACGCGAGCGCGAGGCCCGTGGCGATGATGATGATGACCGCGACGATGCGCGCCACCGGCCCCTGGATGGATTCGAGGATGGATTGCAGCGGGCCTTCCCACGGCATCGAGGAACCGGCGGCCTGCGCGGCTCCGGCCAGGAACAACAGCAACGCGGCCAGCAGCAGCCCTTGCCCCGCAGGACGGGCCAGGCAGCGCAGCCGCGCAAGACGCAAAGCCGGATTTGCAGAAAAACGGAAAGCAGGAATGGTCATCTGCGTCATGGCAGTTCTCCAAGTGAGTCAAGGGATGAGGAAGTCGCCGCAGCGGGTACGGCATCGGGGTTTGGCGACAACTCGGGAAACGGCGTGTCCAGCGCGTCCGCCTCCCAATCCGCCAATCGGTAGCCCACGCCGTCAAAGCCGACGACGCGGGCGATGCTCTCGATGCGGCGCTTGCGCCCGCGCCCGGCGATATGGATCACCACGTTGACCGCCTCGGCGATCAGCGCACGGGGCGGGTTCACCGCCACTTCGAGAATCAGTTGCTCCAGGCGCAGCAGCGCGCCGAGCGCGGAGCCGGCGTGGATCGTGGCGATACCGCCCGGATGGCCGGTGCCCCACACCTTGATGAGATCCAGCGCCTCGGCGCCGCGCACCTCGCCGACGACGACGCGATCAGGCCGCAGGCGCATGGACGACCGCACCAGTTCGGTCATGGACACGACGCCGGCGCGCGTGCGCAGCGGCACATGGTCGCGGGCCGCGCATTGCAACTCGATGGTGTCTTCGAGCACCAGTACGCGGTCGCCCGTGGCGGCGATCTCGGCCAGCAGCGCATTGGCGAGCGTGGTCTTGCCGCTGCTCGTGGCTCCTGCGATCAGGACGTTCTGGCGCTCGCGCACGGCGCGAACGAGAAAGCCCGCCTGCTCGGCGGTCATCATTCCGTCCTCGATGTAGCGCGACAGAGGGATGACGCCGATGGCGCGCTTGCGCAGCGCGAAGGCCGGCCCCGGCGCAGCGGGCGGCAAGATGCCCTCGAAGCGTTCGCCGGTTTCGGGCAACTCGGCGGACAGCAGCGGTTGCCCGCGATGGACTTCTGCGCCAACGTGGGCCGCGACCAAGCGGATGATTCGCTCGCCGTCCGTCTCCGGCAACTCCGCGCCCATCGGCGCGCGCCCACTGGAAAGCCGATCCACCCAAAGGGTGCGATCGGGGTTCAGCATCACCTCCACCACGTCCGGGTCTTCGAGCGCGGCGGCGATCAGCGGCCCCATCGCCGTGCGCAGCATCTGGATGCGGCGGTCGAGCGAGGTGGTGAGGGATGAAGGCGCGGCGCTCATGAGGCACGCTCCTGCGCTTGCGCGGCTGCCGCCGCGTCTTCCATCCGCATTGGGTCGGGATGCAGTTCCTCCACCACGTCGCGCACCAGGCTGCGGCCCCGCAGCAGGTGGCGGCCAAGCTGCTCGGTGAACTGCTCGAAGCGCGCCTTGCCCTGCGCGCGTGCCGCGTCTTGGTGCGCCTCGGGAACCGGAGTGCTCACGGTCAGGTAGTAGCGGATGAACAGCGCCAGCGTTTCGATGGCGATGTTCTGGTCGCGCTCCATGCGATCGGCCTGGCGCGAGAGGCGATCCAGCCGCTTGGCAATGGCCGCCTCGCGCTGGTCGGCGGCATCGGGCGACAGCCATGATGCGAGCGCCGCCGCGACGATGGACGACTTGGACACGCCTTTCTTGGCGGCCAGCTCATCCAGGCGCTTGGCGTGCTCCGGCTGGATGAACAGGTTGAGGCGGTAGTGGCTCATAGCTCGATTCCGTCGTTGGGGTCGAGGGAAGCCAGCCGGGCGGTGCGCTGCATGGCCGGATCAAGCTGGCGAGGAAGGGGAAGCGGCAGGTCGTCGTCGTCATCGAGCAGCGCGAGGTCGGCCGTGGGAGCGGCCAGCTCGGAGTCGTAGGCGACGGTTTCGGAGAGTTCGGGCTGACGGCGCGGGCCGCCGTCGTCGGCCGAACCCAAGTTCTCCAGGCCATCAGCGGACGCGGCGGCCAGTGCAGCGGGCACGGACGGAATCGCCAACCCGCTCCAGTCGTCGGGCCGCAATGGCGGCGCGTCGGCGTACTGCCCATCCGCCAGCGCGGGCGGTGGCAGCACGCGACGCTTGAAATTGGCGTCCGCGTAGTAGCGCAGCTTCTTCGCCTTGATCGGCGCCACGCTGGACACCATCACCACGGCCTCGTCAGGCGGAAGCTGCATGACTTCGCCCGGCGTCAGCAGCGGGCGCGCGGTTTCCTGGCGCGACACCATCAGGTGGCCCAGCCACGGCGCGAGCCGATGGCCCGCGTAGTTGCGCTGCGCGCGCAGCTCGGTAGCGGTGCCGAGCGTTTCGGAAATGCGCTTGGCCGTGCGCTCGTCGTTCGTGGCGAACGTCACGCGCACATGGCAGTTGTCCAGAATCGAATGGTTCTGGCCATAGGCTTTGTCGATCTGGTTGAGCGACTGCGCGATGAGGAAGCTGCGGATGCCGT
>CALCWL010000603.1 GCA_937906285.1 uncultured Rhodanobacter sp.
GCGACCTGCTCTCGATCGGCTACAACGTCGACGCGCGCCGGCTCGACGCCGGCTATTACGACCTGCTCGCCTCGGAGGCGCGGCTGGCCAGTTTCGTCGGCATCGCCCAGGGCCAGCTGCCGCAGGACAACTGGTTCGCGCTGGGCCGCCTGCTCACCACGGTGGGCGGCGAGCCGGCGCTGCTGTCGTGGACCGGCTCGATGTTCGAGTACCTGATGCCGAACCTGGTGATGCCCGGCTACGAGGACACCTTGCTGGACCAGACCTGCCGCGCCGCGGTGGCGCGGCAGATCGAATACGGCAACCAGAACAATGTGCCGTGGGGCGTGTCCGAATCGGGCTACAACATCCTCGACGCGCACTTCACCTACCAGTACCGCGCCTTCGGCGTGCCCGGCCTGGGCCTGAAGCGCGGCCTCGGCGACGACGTGGTGATCGCGCCCTACGCCAGCGCGCTGGCGCTGATGATCGCGCCGGCGGCGGCTACCCGGAACCTGCAGCGGCTGGCCAGCGAGGGCGTGCAGGCCCGCTACGGCATGTACGAGGCGGTCGACTACACCCCGGCGCGGCTGCCGGTGGGGCAGAGCTCGGCGCTGGTACGTTCGTTCATGGCCCACCATCAGGGCATGAGCCTGCTGGCGCTGGCCTTCGCCCTGCTGGACCGGCCGATGCAGCGGCGCTTCGCCGCCGACCCGCAGTTCCGCGCCACCAGCCTGCTGCTGCAGGAGCGCATCCCGCGCACCGCGGCCGAGTACCTGCACGCTTCCGGCTTCCCCGACGGCAACGCGGCCGAACCGAGCAGCGAGGCGCGGCTGCGCGTGTTCGGCGACCCCAATCGGCCGCGCCCGGCGGTGCAGCTGCTCTCCAACGGCCGTTACCACGTGATGCTCTCCAGCGCCGGCGGCGGCAGCAGCCGGCGCGGCGAACTGGCGCTGACGCGCTGGCGCGAGGACATCACGCGCGACCACTGGGGCATGTTCTGCTACCTGCGCGACGTGGCCAGCGGCGCGTACTGGTCCACCGCCTACCAGCCCACGCGGCAGAAGACCGAGCTGTACGAGGCGATCTTCTCCGAGGCGCGCGCCGAGTTCCGCGTGCGCGAGCGCGAGTTCGACGCGCACACCGAGATCGTCGTTTCTCCCGAGGACGACATCGAGCTGCGCCGCACCCACCTGACCAACCGCGGCCGCAGCGCGCGCACGATCGAGCTGACCAGCTACGCCGAGGTGGTGCTGGCGCCGCCGCTGGCCGATGCGCTGCACCCGGCCTTCAGCAAGCTGTTCGTGCAAACCGAGCTGGTACCCGCGCTGCAGGCGATCGTGTGCACGCGGCGGCCGCGCGCCGCCGACGAACACCCGCCGTGGATGTTCCACCTGCTCGCCGTGCACGACGCCGACATCGACGAGATCTCGTTCGAGACCGATCGTGCCCGCTTCATCGGCCGCGGCCGCAGCGTGGCCGACCCGCAGATGCTCGACCTCGAGCAGGCGCGGTTGTCCGGCAGCGCCGGCTCGGTGCTCGACCCGATCGTGGCGATCCGCTGCCGCATCACCCTGCAGCCCGAACAGACCGCCACCATCGACTACGTCACCGGCATCGCCGACTCTCGCGAAGGCTGCCTGCAGCTGATCGGCAAGTACCGCGACCGCCACCTCGCCGACCGCGTGTTCGACCTGGCGTGGACGCACAGCCAGGTGCTGCTGCGCCAGCTCAATGCCGGCCTGGCCGATGCGCAGCTGTACGAGCACATGGCCACCGCGCTGCTGTACCCCAACGCCAGCCTGCGCGCCGAGCCGGCGGTGCTGCGCGGCAACCGCCGCGGGCAGAGCGGGCTGTGGGGGCAGTCGATCTCCGGCGACTTGCCGATCGTGCTGCTGCAGATCGCCAGCGAGGCGCGCATCGA
>CALCWL010000604.1 GCA_937906285.1 uncultured Rhodanobacter sp.
CACGGTCACCCTGGCCCAGCGTCCGCCGATGGATGGCAGTCTCTCCAGCCAGCCCTGAACGGGGCGCCGCGACGGGCGCGTGTCAGCTCGGCCCGCGCGAAGCCAGCGGCGGGTGGATCGCCGCGCCGTAACGCTTGCGCAGGGTTTCCACCCGCTCCACGTAGACCTGGGTCTCCGCATACGGCGGCACGCCCTTGTAGCGCTGCACCGCGCCAGGCCCGGCGTTGTAGGCCGCCGCGGCCAGCCGTTCGTTGCCATCGAAATCGCGCAGCAGCAGGCTCAGGTAACGGGCCCCGCCGCGGATGTTCTGGGCGGAATTGAAGGCGTCCAGCACGCCCATGTCGCTGGCCGTGCCGGGCATCAGCTGCATCAGTCCCTGCGCACCCTTGAGCGACAGCGCACGCGGGTTGAACGCGCTCTCGGCATGGATGATCGCGCGCAGGAACGCCTCGTCGACGCCGTACTCGATGCTGGCCGCACGGATCGTGTCGGCGTAGGCATCGAGGTTGAGCGCCACGCGGTCCCAGCGGATCGTCGAATGCAGGTTGCAGGCCACGCAGGTGGAGATGTAGCTGAACAGCATGGTCACCGCGCGGCCCTTGCCGCCGGCCGGACGCAGGTTGGTGTATTCCACGCTGCCGTCGGCACGCACGACGCGATAGACCGAACCGCGCAGCACGCGGTCGCGGGCATCGGCCACCCTGGGCGCGACCGGCGCGGCGTCGGCATGGGCTTCGCGATACTGCCACTGGCCCGGCGTACCGGCCGCCTTGGCTGCCAGCGGCAACTTCGCCGTGCTGACCGCCGAACTGCTCACCGCGGCCAGCGATTCGCGCTGCACTCGCGCCGCCTCGCGTGCCTGTGCGGTGCTCGTCGCGCCGCCTTGCACGCGCCCCAGCGACACTGGCCGGGCGCCATCGGCGGCAAGACTCCGCGCCGTGGTGACCACCTGGCCGCTGACTCCGGTCAGCGACGCGCGCGCGGCCGGCGCGGCCCGGCGCGCCGCCTTCGGCTCGGCATAGCTGCTGATCGCCCGGCAGCCGTGATACCCCGCCCGCTCGCTGCTGTACACGGTTTCGCCGCTGCTGCCGGTGCATTGATACAAGGTGCCGGCGCGCGCCGCCGTGGCCAACAGGCAGACAGCCACCAGCGCGACCCCGACAAGGATCGAACGCAAGGGGAAGCCGCGAACAGGCCGATCGACACGTCCCCCGTGACTGGCGGCACCGGACATGGGCGCAGTGTGCCGCCAGGCGCAGTCAACGCCAAGTGCGAGGGTCTCAGTTCCACGATCACGGCGAGCCCCACTCTCCCGGGGGAACGGCGCAAGTGCTTGATCTGGCAGGTGCGCCGACAGCGGGGTAAACTGTGCGGTTCTGCGGAACCTCGCCCCGCGAAGTACGGTGCCCACGCCATGAGCGGCAAGCTTTTCATCAAGACCCACGGCTGCCAGATGAACGAGTACGAGGCGGACGTGATCCTGATCAACACCTGCTCGATCCGCGAGAAGGCGCAGGAGAAGGTCTTCAGCCAGCTCGGCCGCTGGAAGCAGCACAAGCAGGACGGCCGGCAAGTGGTCATTGGCGTCGGCGGCTGCGTGGCAAGCCAGGAAGGCGAGGCGATCGTCAAGCGCGCGCCCTACGTGGACCTGGTGTTCGGTCCGCAGACGCTGCACCGCCTGCCCCAGTTGATCGAGAAGCAGCGCGAGACCGGCAAGCCGCAGGTGGACATCAGCTTCCCGGAGATCGAGAAGTTCGACTGCCTGCCGGAGCCGCGCGCCGAAGGTCCCACCGCGTTCGTCTCGATCATGGAAGGCTGCTCGAAGTACTGCAGCTACTGCGTGGTGCCGTACACCCGCGGCACCGAGATCAGCCGTCCGTTCGACGACGTGCTGGTGGAAGTG
>CALCWL010000605.1 GCA_937906285.1 uncultured Rhodanobacter sp.
CTCGGCCAGCAGGGCCAGGGCACGCTGTTCATGGTGTTGCTGACCGCCTGGTGCGTGCTGCTGCATCGGCTGAGCGGGCAGGCCGAGGTGATCGTGAACACGCCCGTGCGCGGCCGCGACACGCCCGAGCTGGAGCGGGTGATGGGTTTCTTCGTCAACGCGCTGCCGTTGCGCGTTGAGCTTGAAAGCGGTGCCTCGTTCCTGCAGGCACTGCAGGTGGTGCGTGGCGTGGTGCTCGATGCGTTTGCCTGCGCCGACGTGCCGTTCGAGCAGCTGGTGATCGACCTCGACCTGCGCCGCGACGACAGCCGCCCGCCGCTCAGCCAGGCCATGTTCTCGTTCCAGGACGTGCGCCTGCGCCCGGGCCGCTGGGGCGACCTCGAGCACCGGAACATCCCGGTGTTCCAGCACGGCGCGGCCGACGACGTCGGCCTGTGGTTCATCGAGCACGCGCAGGGGCTCTCCGGCGGCCTGACCTACAACACCGACATCTTCGACGCCTCCAGCGTGGCGCGCTGGACCGATTACCTGCGGCAGATCCTGGCGCAGGCGATGGCCTCGCCGCGGCGTGCGCTGGGCGACTTCGAGCTGATGGACGCGGCCGAGCGCCAGCAGGTGCTCTCCGGCTGGAACGCCACCGCGATGGACTACGACCGCACGCTGGGCCTGCCCGCGCTGATCGAGCCGCAGATGCGCGCCGCGCCGCAGCGCATCGCCGCCGAGTGCGGCGGCGAGCAACTGGACTATGCCGGCCTCGACCGGGCCAGCCGCAATCTCGCGATGGCGCTGGGCCGTCACGGCCTGGGCCGTGGCGACCGCGTGGGCATCTGCGTGCCGCGCAGCCTGTCGATGCTGGTGGCGGTGCTCGGCGTACTGCGCAGCGGCGCCGCCTACGTGCCGCTGGACCCCGGCTTCCCGCCGGATCGCCTGCAGTACATGGCCGGGCATGCGCAGCTGCGTCACGTACTGGTCACCGACGCGGCACTGCTGCCGGCGGCGGTCGCCGAGGGTCGCGAACTGCTCGACGTCGATGCGCTGGCAGCGCAGCCGGCGGGCGAGGGCCGTTTGCCGGGGGTGCGTGGCGAGGACACCGCCTACGTGCTGTACACCTCCGGCTCCACCGGCAAGCCCAAGGGCGTCGCCGTGCTCCACCGCAACCTGGTCAACTTCATGCTGGCGATGGCGCGCGAACCGGGCCTCAGCGGCGACGACACCATGTGCGCAGCGACCACGCTGTCGTTCGACATTGCCGGGCTGGAGTTGTACCTGCCGCTGACCGTGGGCGGGCGCGTGGTGATCGCCACCGACGAGGAGCAGCACGAGCCGAACCGGCTGTGGGACCTGATCGAGCGCCGCGGCTGCAACGTGCTGCAGCTGACGCCCTCGGTGCTGCGCCTGCTGCAGGACGCCGGGCAGGATCGCGCGATGCATGAGCTGCGCCTGTTCGTTGGCGGCGAAGCCCTGCCGTTGGTGCTTGCGCGCCACATGGCGGGCCGCTGCCGCGAGTTGTGGAACCTGTACGGACCCACCGAAACCACGATCTGGTCCACTGTGGCGCGCATCCACCCGGAGCTCGACACGGTGCCGCTGGGCAAGCCGATCGCCAACACGCGGATCTACGTGCTGGACGCGCAGCGCCGACCGGTGCCGCCGGGGGTCACCGGCGAGATCTGGATCGCCGGCGACGGCGTGGCCGCGGGCTACCTGTTCCAGCCGGAGCTGACCGTCGAGCGCTTCGTCGATGACCCCTTCGCCGGCGGCGCCGAGCGCATGTACCGCACCGGCGACCTGGGTGCGTGGCGCCACGGCGTGCTGCACTTCCACGGGCGCGTCGACCACCAGGTCAAGATGCGCGGCTTCCGCATCGAGCTGGGCGACATCGAGGCTGCCGCCGACAGCCATCCGGCGGTGCGCGAATCCGTGGCGGCAGTGCGCCAGTTCGGCGACAACGACCTGCGCCTGGTGCTGTACGTGGTGACGGACGGCGACGCGGCGGCTGTCCGCGACTTGCGCGAGCACCTGCGTCAGCGCCTGCCCGGCTACATGCTGCCGCAGCACATCGAGACCCTGGCGCAGTTGCCGAAGACGCCCAACGGCAAGATCGATCGCAAGCAACTGCCCGAGCCCGTCGCCGCGGCGGTCGTGGCGCAGCAGCGTCCCGGCCAGCAGGCCGAGCCCGCGACCGACGCGATGAGCGATGCGCGCGAACTGTATCTCGCCGGCCTCTGGCGCGA
>CALCWL010000606.1 GCA_937906285.1 uncultured Rhodanobacter sp.
GCGAGTGTTACGGCGCCTCTGCGCGCCGCCCCGCGCGGTCATGGTGGCCGGCGGGCCTTCTCTTCGAGGTATTCGAGATGTTGTCGGCGATACGCGGTTTCTTTGATCGGCTCAGCCTGAACGCACGGCTGGTACTGGTCGTGTCGGTGGTCGTGCTGGGCCTGTTCGGCCTCACCGTGATGAATGCGCTGCAAAATCGCGCCGGTCAGATGGACGGGCTCCAAAGCCTGTTGCGCAGCCAGATCGAGTCGGCCGTGTCGGTGGCTGCCGCGTTCCACGAACGCGCGGGAAAAGGCGAGTTCGACGAAGCGGAGGCACAGAAGCGCGCACTGGCCCAGATCCACGATATGCAGTGGAACAAGGGAGCCGGTTACGTCTTCGCGTTCGACGACAACTACACGCTGACCTCGCATCCGGTGATGCTGGACAAGCTGGGCACCAGCGTGCGCGAGATGACCGACCAGAACGGCAAGCCGATCTTCCAGGCGATGCACGCCATCGACATGAAGGACGGCAGCGGACTGACCTACTACGACTGGCTCAAGCCAAGCAGCAAGAAGATCGTGGGCAAGGTGACCTACTCCGAGCGCTACCAGCCGTGGGGCATGCACTTCGGCGCCGGCGCCTATTTCGACGACATCGATGCGCAGTTCCGCCAGACCCTCGCGCTGAACCTGGGCAAGGCGGGATTGCTGGCATTGCTGGTGATCGGGCTGGTGTGGCTGTCGATGCGCAGCATCCGCCGCAGCATCGGCGGCGAGCCGGGCTTCGCGGTGGCCATGGCCACGCGCATCGCCAATGGCGACCTGGGCAAGGATGATGGCGGCAAGACGTTTGCCGTCGGCAGCCTGCTGGCCGAGCTGGTGCGCATGCGCGACCGGCTGATCGGCATCGTCGGCGAAGTGCAACATGGTTCGCAGGCGGTGAGCAGCGCGGCGCAGCAGATCGCCAAGGGCAACGACGACCTGAGCCAGCGCACGCAGGAGCAGGCCTCCAGCCTGGAGGAGACCGCCGCCTCGATGGAGGAGATGACCTCCAC
>CALCWL010000607.1 GCA_937906285.1 uncultured Rhodanobacter sp.
CCGGTGTTCATCGACGGCGAGAAGGCGATGACCCTGCGCGGCGACAACATCGCCAACGAGTTCGTCGACATCCTCGACGACTACGTGGCGCGCAAGTACGCCGCGCGCGTCAGCTGAAAGGCGTGCCGGGCTGCCACAGCCGCGGGCCGAGATCGGCCCAGCTGCCTGTCCGCCCGGCCTGCGCGGCCAGCGCGCCGGCCTGCATCAGGTAAACGGCGCGCGGCATCTCGAACGCACCCAGGCTCAGCGTGTGGGCGTTGGCTACCTGCGCATCGAGCAGTGGGCAGCCTTGTTCGTGCAGCAGCCGCGCCAGTGCGATCAGCGCCACCCGCGAGCCACCGCTCTCGGCGCTGAACATCGACTCGCCGCAGAACAGCTTGCCGACCGACAAGCCGTAGACGCCGCCGACCAGGCGTTCGCCGTCCCAGGTTTCCACGCTGTGCGCGTGGCCCAGCCGATGCAGGTGGAGGTAGGCGTCGATCATGGCCGGCACGATCCAACTGCCCGAGGCGTTGTCGCGCGGCGCGGCGCAGCCGCGGATCACCGCCTCGAACGCCTGGTCGATCGTCACCCGCCAGTGCCTGCCGGCGAGCTGCCGCCGCAGGCTGCGGTTCGGTCGCAACGTGCCGGTGCGAAACACGCAGCGCGGGTCGGGCGACCACCACAGGATCGGCTCACCCTCACCGAACCACGGAAAGATGCCTTGCCGGTAGGCCGCCAGCAGCCGGCCCGGCGACAGGTCGCCGCCGAAGGCGAGCAGGCCGTTCGGTTCGGCCAGTGCGCGGGAGGGATCGGGAAAGCGTTCCGGTGCGTCGGCATCGAGCAGGGGCAGGCGGATCATGGCGCAACCTCGTCGTGCTGCGCGTACGGGCTGTGTTGCCGCAATTCTTCCGCGTAGGCATCCACCGCCGGTGCCTCGCGCGCCAGCGCGCTGGCCACCGCCGCGCGGAAGCCGGGGTGGGCGAGCCAGTGGCGCGAATGCGTGCGCGCGGGCAGGAAGCCGCGCGCCAGCTTGTGCTCACCCTGTGCGCCGGGTTCGAAACGCTGCAGCCCCTGCGCGATCGCGTACTCGATGCCGCGGTAGTAGCACAGCTCGAAATGCAGCCCCGGCACGTCGACCAGGGTTCCCCAGTAACGGCCGTAGAGCACGCCGTTGCCTTGCACGAACAGCGCCATCGCCACGATCTCGCCACTCGCACGGGCCAGCGCGAGCTGCGCCAGCGGGCCGAGTTCGCCGAGCCGGCGGAAGAAGGCAGGGGTCAGGACCGCATGGTTACCCTTGTCGTCGAAAGTGGCTTCGTACAGCGCGTGCACGCGGTTCCACTCGTGGTCGTCGAGCGAGTCGCCGCTGCGCCATTCGATGGCCAGCCCGCACGCAGCAACCTGGGCGCGTTCGCGCAGGATGTTCTTGCGCTTCTTGTGGTTCAGCGCGGCGAGGAAATCGGGGAAATGCCGGTAGCCGCGGTTGTGCCAGTGGAACTGCACGTCCGAGCGGGCCAGCCAGTCGTCGTCGAAGGCCGGCGCCTCACTATCCGGCAGGAAGTTTGCGTGCACCGAGGAGAGCCCCAGCCGCTGCGCCTCGCCGCGCATTGCCTCGACCAGTGCCTGCCGCAACGCGGGCGTGCCGGCCAGCAGGCGCGGTCCGGGTACCGGCGAGTAGGGCACGCCGCAGAGCAGCTTGGGGTAGTAGTCGCCGCCGGCGCGTTCCCACGCGCTGGCCCAGCTCCAGTCGAACACGAACTCGCCGTGCGAGTTGCCCTTCAGGTACAGCGGCGCGGCCGCCACCAGCCGATCGCCGTCGTAAAGGCCCAGGTGGTGTGCCCGCCAACCCCCGTCGGGCCGGATGCAGCCGGTATCTTCCAGCGCGCGCAGGAACGCGTGCGACACGAACGGGTTGGCCTCCCCGCGCAACGCGTCCCATGCCGCGGCGGGCAGCTCGGCGATCGCGTCGTGGAAGCGGATGTGCATGACTTGGCACTTTCCGTAGGAGCCCGCTCGCGGGCGATGCTTCTGTTTTTTCGCGAATCCCGACCAGAAGCATCGCCCGCGAGCGGGCTCCTACGGGCAGGTCAGCCAGCTGGCGTTTGCTGGTCGAGCCAGCGCTCGGCGTCCAGCGCGGCCATGCAGCCGAAGCCGGCCGAGGTGATCGCCTGGCGGTAGACGTGGTCGGCGACGTCGCCGGCGGCGAACACGC
>CALCWL010000608.1 GCA_937906285.1 uncultured Rhodanobacter sp.
AGGCCGTCTGCCCCGGCAGCACCCGCACCTGCTGCCGACTGGCGCTGAGCACTCGCGGTGGCGGGCGCGCATCGGCCAAGGCGAGGAGTTCCGCCGGCGGCTGCTGGTATTCCGACGGCGGGGCAGCCATCGCGCCGGCCGCCTGCAGCACCGTGGCAAGCGCCAGCGGCCATCAGATCAATCCGTGACAAGCCACCATCCACAACTGGCACTGTCGCGGAAGCGCTCGCTGGCGCACGTCCATCTCAGCCTCGCCGCGGCGGCGGCCCGCCGCGCCTGCGTCCCAGCGACGCGCGGCAGTGTTCATAGAACGCCTCGGTCAAGGATGTCTCGCGCACGTTGGCAGACGACATGAACACGTACTCCTGCTCGATCGTCGGCGCGAAGCGGCGAATGCGCACGCCGGTCCACAGCGAATGGCGCGACAGCAACTCGTTGACGATCGCGATGCCGACGCCTTCGGCCGCCAGCGCACAGGCCGCGCCCACGTTGTGGGCTTCCAGCCGCACCGTCTGGCGCACCTCCGCCTGCCGGAAGGCCTGGTCGATCCGCATGCGGGTGTCGCCGCCGCGATGGCCGACCAGGATCAGCGGTTCGCCGGCAAGATCCCTGGCGCCGATCGGGCGCTTGCCCGCCGACAGCCGGTGCGCCGGCGGCAGCACGCAAACCGTGGGGCTGCTGATCAGCGGCCGCAGGCGGATGCCGGGATGATCCAGCGGCAGTTTGCCGAAGCCGCAATCGGCGGTGCGCGTGGCAACCAGGTTCATCACCGTCGGCCGGGTGCGCGAATCGACATTGATGTGGATATTGGGATGCAGGTTCAGGAACGAAGCGACCAGCTTCACCAGCGGCCCCTCGGCGAAACTCGGTGGCGCCACCACGCGCAGTTGCCCGGCATTGGTCTGGCGGATGTCCTTGGCCAGCACATTGACCCGCTCGACACCTTGCAGCGCCAGATCCACCTCATCGAACAGCAGCAGCGCCTGCGAGGTGGGCAGCAGCCGTCCCTTGCTGCGGTGGAACAACTTGAAGCCCAGTTCGGTCTCGAACTGCCCCAGCAGGCGGCTCACCGCAGGCTGACTCAAGCCCAGGCTGCGCCCGGCGGCGGTAGCCGAACCGAGCCGGATGATTTCGCGAAAGGCTTCCAGCGCCTTGAGATTGTCGAGCTTCATGGGCGGAGCGCCACGTGGCGGCAGTGAATGGGCTGCCGAACAACGTACACGATCAAGCGGGCGGCGCCACCGGCAGCACCGGCAACAGCAGTCGCGACGGGTGCGCGCGGTCCAGATGCACGCGATTGTGCGCCTGCCTGGATTCGCGCCAGCGACCGGGCGCGGTATCGGTGTTCGGATTGAGGTCGAAATGCGGATAGTTGCTGCTGGACACGTCCAGCCGGATCCGGTGGCCCGGCGCGAAATGGTTGGCCGTGGCGAAGGCCTCCACCTCCACCTCGACCACCTCGCCCGGCACCAGCCAGCGCGGCTGCTGCCAGGAATCGCGATAGCGCAAACGCAGGATGCCGTCGCTGAGGTTCATCGCGAAGCCGTGCGGGTAGTCTGCATGGGGCGGGTACTCGTCGATCAGCTTGATGGTGATGTCGGTATCCCGGCAATCGGAGGAAACGAACAGCCTCACGCGGATGGGCCCGGCGATGTCGACCGCGCGCGCCAGCGGCGCGCTGCGAAAACACAGCACATCGTCGCGCTCGCCGATGTCGCGACCCGTGCCGACGCAGCCGAAGAAGCGGGCGTCGTCGCGCTGGTCGAAGGCGCCCGGTGGCATCACCCCCTCGGCCGAGGTGATGGTGCCGCCGATGGTCGGCACCGGTCGTGCGGGATCGTAGACATAGTCCAGCGCCGCGAATCGCTCCGTCGGTGGCGTGGCGTCGAGCCGGCCATCGGCGTGCAGGTGCCACGCCTGGCTGGTGGTGCCGGGCAAGGGCCAGTCGTCGGCATGCAACCAGCGCCCGCCGTGCTCCAGCCGGCCCTCGGCGTTGCGCCGGCCGCTGCCGCCGCCCATCAGGAAGATCGACACGCGGCCGCGCGCGAACGGGTTGTCGGCGCGACGCCCCAGCAGGTGGTCGTACCACGCGCGGCGCAGCTCGTAGAACGATTGGCCGAACGCCGCATCCAGCGTCGCCTGCTCGCCGAAATCGACATCGCCGGCGAACGTCTGCGAGCGCCGGCCATGGGTCCACGGCCCCATCACCAGGTGCACCGGAGCACGCTTGCGCCGCGACAGGCCGAGGTAATTGTCGGTGGCGGTGCGTACGTACGGGTCGTACCAGCTGGACATGTGCACCATCGGCACGTCGGCGTAGGCGTCGTAATGGCGCTCGCCGCACAACTCGACCTGTTGCCAGTAGGGGCCGAAATCGCCGTGCTCCCATTGTTCGAACAGGTAGTCCTCGTATTCCGGTGCCGCACTGACCGGCGAGTCGCCACGCGCCCACGGCATGCGCCGGAACCAGGCGCGAATGTCCTGCGCCTGCAATGCCGCCTTGCGCCTGGAGTCCTGCTGCGTCAGCGGGCTCAGCAAGGCGTGCTTCAGGGCCCAGGTCGCCTGCTTGAGTTCGAACGCACCACCCTGCCGGATGCCGCCGTGGTACGCGTTGGAGAAGCCGCCGGAGTCGACGAACTGGGCGCTCAGCGCCGCGGGCGCCAGGCTGCCCAGCGCCGTCTGCACGTGGGCGCAATAAGACAGCCCCTGGGTGATCACGCGGCCATCGCTCCACGACTGCGCCGCCAGCCAGGCAAGGGTGTCGACACCGTCGACGGCCTCGTTGGTGTACTTGGTGAACACGCCTTGCGAACGGTAGCGACCGCGACAATCCTGCATCGCCACCACGAAGCCGTGGCTGGCAAACCACCGCGCGATCTGCGGTTTCGACAAGGGCAGCGGATACCCGGCCACGACGTCCGACTGCGCGGTGCCCGCCTTGTCGTAGGGCGTGCGTTCGAGCAGACAAGGCCAGCGCGCCCCGCTGGCGCCGTCCGGCAGATACAGGTCGACCGCCAACTGCACGCCATCGCGCATCGTCACCATCACGTCCGGGCACAGGCGGACCGGGTGCTGGCCCGGCTGCAGGCCTGCGGCCACTGCGTCGGCGGTGTCCGCCCGCGTCTGCTCCATGCCCTCGCCGATCGCCATGCTCAGTAACCGATCCGCGTGGCGACCAGCAGGAACACCGTCGCCACCACCGTCAGCACCAGGGTCAGCGGCAACATGAAACGCACCCACGCGCCGTAGTGCACCTTCGCCATCGCCAGCATCGCCAGCATCAGCCCCGAGGTGGGACTGACCGTCGCCATCAGGCCGTTGCCAAACAAGTAGGCCAGCACCACCGAGTTGCCTTGCAGCCCCGACAGCTGGCCGATCGGCCACAGGATCGGAATGCTGATCGCTGCCTTGGCCGAGGTCGAGGGAATCAGCACATCCAGCCCCGCTTCGGTAAACATGATGGCCAGCGAGGCGATCCACGACGACTGGCCGTGGATCAGGCCGGCCATGGCGTTGACCACGGTGTCGAGAATGTTCGCCCCCTGCAGCAGCACGTGGATGGCGCCGGCCAGGCCGATCAGCAGCGAGGGCAGGATCATGCCCTTGATGCCATCGATGAAGGCATCCGCGCTGACCCGCGCACTCAGCCCGCCGATCACGGCAAGTCCCGCGGTCACCGCCAGGTAGAACGCGCTGAGCTCGTTGTAATGCCAGCTCCAGGTGCGTCCGGCGTAGACCATCAGCACGATCGCCAGGCCCAGCAGCAGCAGCACGCCCAGGTGCCGCGCGGACAGCGATCCCGCCACAGGCGCGAACTCCGCCCTGGTGAAACCGCTGCGGCGAATGCGGTACAGCAGATAGGCGATGCCGATCGGCAGGAACACCGCCAGCACCGCCAGGCGCATGCCGAAGCCGCTGAAGATCGGCACCTGCACGATGCCTTGCGCGATCGGCAGCACCACCGGGTTGCTGACCGAGGCGATGTAGCCCAGCTTGGCCGCGATCAGCAGCATCGCCACCGCGTACAGCGGACTCAGGCGCAGCCGCTCGGCCATCGACAGCAAGACCGGCAACACCACCAGATACTCCGAAATCAGGCCCAGGAACGAGCTGCCCGCCGCCAGCGCACACATCAGCACCGGCGCCAGCAGATAGACATTCCCGCGCGAGCGATGCACCAGCTGGTCGAGGCCGGCGTCCAGCGCACCGGTCTGCTTGAACACGCCGAACAGGCCGCCGACGAACATCACCATGAAGATCAGCGAGGCGTTGCGCACCAGCCCCAGCGGGATGGATTCGAGCACCGTGATGACGCCGGCCGGACGCGCCTGCTCGCCGGCCGCGCCCAGGCCAAGCAGGTGCCCCCAGTCGAACGATTTCGCGATCACCGAGTAGGTCCCCGGTACCACCCGCCCATCGACGCGCTGGAACGCGCCGGAGTCCAGGACGTAGGTGAGCACCGCGCACAGCAACAGCACGGACACCAGCATCAGCACCGGGTGCACGTCGATCTTGCGACGGGGCCGCTGTGCAGGTTTGCCATCGGTGACGGGACGGTCGGCCATGCTGGGAAGGTCCATGTGGTTGAGCGGGTCGCCAGCGGCGGGCCGGCGGCATCGCGCCGATGCCGCCGGTGCCCGTCTCAGAGGGTGATCGCGGCCTTCACGTAGATGAAGCGGCCCCGCGGGTTGTAGGTGCTCATGTCGAAGTTGAGGTCGCCGCCATTGACGTAGGACAACGGCGGGTCCTTGTCGAACAGGTTCTGCACGCCAAGGGTGAACGTCATCAGTTGCGAGCGCAGCGTATAGGCGCCCCACACGTCATGGGTGATCTGCGCCGGGATCCGGCCATAGCCAGGCGCCGGACCCTCGTCGGTGCTGCCGATGTAATGCATGCTCCAGTTCGCCGACCACAGGCCACGCGACCAGTCGAGGGCGGTGTTCGCCTTCCAGCGCGGGAAACTCTCGCGCGCGATGTCCGATTTGCCGGCCCGCCTGGCCACGCGCACCTGCCCGCTGGGCAAGGTGTCGTAACGATCGAACGCGGTGAGGTAAGCCGCGTTGAACATCAGCCCGACATTGCCCGCCGCCATCGACGGCAGCTGGTAGCGCATGGTCGTATCGACGCCGCTGGCCTTGAGCCGGTTCAGGTTGATCGGGCCGTCGATCAGGTTGATGATCTCGCCGCTGGTGTCGCGCTTGATCAGGTTGCAGCGTTGCCCGGTATTGGCGCACAGGTCGAGCAGGTTCTGCGAGCCGAAGCTGGAGATCGCCTCCTTCAGGTCGATGTCGTACCAGTCGACCGACCAGGTCAGGCCCTTGGCAAAGCTCGGCGTGTAGATGAAGCCGCTGCTGCGGTTGACCGAGGTTTCCGGCCGCAGGTCGGGGTTGCCGCCGACGGTCGAGAGGATCGAGCCGCCCGAGTAGTTGCGCTGGTCGTAGCTGGTCGGCACCCCGGCACATCCGGGCTTGCCGGCGCCGCCGCCGTTGCAGGGGTCAACCGCCGGCAAGTTGGTCTGGCGCAGGCCGGCATAGAGTTCGTTGATCGAGGGCGCCCGAAAGCCCTGCGCCCAGGTGGTGCGCAGCATCAGGTCGTCCCATGGCCGCCAGACCAGGCCGAGCTTGCTGTTGGTGGTGTTGCCGAACGTGTTGTAGCTCGAGTAGCGCGTCGCGGCGGACAGCTCCAGTTGCCTGACCGCCGGAAGGTTCGCCAGCAACGGCACGTTGAACTCGACATAGGCCTCTTTCAGATCGTAGGAGCCGGCGGTCGGCAGGCGCGGCGCCGAGGTGGTCTTGCGGCTGTAGGTGATGAACTGCGGCGTTTCATTGAAGTACGGGCTGGGCTGGTCGTAGCCCGATTCCTTGCGGTACTCGACGCCACCGGCGAACGCCAGCATTCCGGCCGGCAACTCGAACAGGTCGCCGGTGAGGTTGGCGGTGAAGTCGTGCTGTTTGGTGCCGTTGTGGTCGACGCCAGTGGCGCGGATGTAGTTGGCCATCTCCGGGGTGATGGTGCCGAAGATGTTCAGCGGCACGCAGTTGTTGGCCGCGCAGCGGGCGTTCGGGCCCAGTGCCAGCGCGACCTTGTCCAGATCGATCTGATTGGCGGAGGTCCACTTCGCCTTGTTCTGGGCATACGTATAGAAGCTGTTCCACGACCAGCCATTGGAGAAATCGCCTTCGAATCCGGCCGCCACACGCATCGTGTCAACGTTCTGCGTGTTGATGCGCGGCCCCAGCTCGGTGATCGTCCGCACCACCTCGAACTTGGTGCCCGTGCCCTGGAAGTCCACGCCGAACGGGTTGTACGGGTGGTCGGCCGGAATCGTCATGCCGTCGCCGCCGCGGATGCGTGGCGTTGCCGGCGGGAAGCGCTGGCTCGACTCGCGCGTGTTGTACAGGCCTTCGGTCACGAAGGTCACCGCATCACTGACGTGGAAGCGCAACTGGCCGTACACGCCAGCCATGTCCAGCGGGCCGATCAAGGTGGTGTCAGGCTGGTCGTTGTAGACGTCGGTGTCCGGCACGTCGAGGCGAAAACCGCCGTTGCCGTCCGGCACGAACGCCTTGGTGCCGAAGCCATCCACCGGCGTGCTGTTGCGGAAACGGCCCGCCGGCGTGTTTCGGCTCAAGCCTTGCAGCGGCACCCGCGAGAAATCGCGATGGCCGGCAAGGATCTCGTTGCTGCCGGCGACCGTCGCCGACACCAGCGCCGAACCCCAGTCGCCGGACTTGCCCCACAGGAAATCCTCGTTGTGGGTGAAACCGTCGCCCTTGTCGGTCTGGCCGACATAGCTGCTGGCCTTCAGCCCGTCGAACTCGCTGAAGGTGATGATGTTGACCACGCCGGCGATCGCGTCGGCGCCGTAGATGGCGGTGGCGCCATCCAGCAGCACTTCGATCCGCTCGACCGCGGCCAGCGGAATCGTGTTCAGGTCGACAAAGTCGCGAAAACCGCGGGTACCGGCGCCGTTCACCCAGCGCCGCCCGTTGACCAGAACCAGCGAGCGGTTGGCGCCCAGGTTGCGCAGGTTCAACGAGCGGGAGCCATGGCTGGTGCCGCCCGAGCCGGTCGAGTTGAAGCTGGAACCTACCGATGGCAGCTCCTGCAGCAACTCGCCGACCGAGACCACGCCGGTAGCCTCGATCTCGTTGCGTTCCATGGTGAACACCGGGCTGGCCGCCACCTCGTCCTTGCGGCGGATGCGCGAGCCGACCACGCTGACCGTCTCCAGCGTCTTCGCCTTGTTCGCATCGCCGCTCGTCGTGTCCGCGGCGCTCTGCGCATCCGCGGTCGCCGGCATTCCGCCCGCCGCCAGCGCGCCCGCGATCGCCACCATCATCATGCCCAGGCGCGGTACACGCCGTGACTCCCCCTTGCCAGCCATCTTGTTCATCACCCCTCCCGAAACCATGCGTGGCGACCAGTTCGCCGGAGCATCTGCCTTGGTATCGAGTAATTCACGCGGA
>CALCWL010000609.1 GCA_937906285.1 uncultured Rhodanobacter sp.
GATCGCCATGCTCACCGCGAACGAGGTGATCACCCAGGTGCTCTGGTCGTTGCTCACGCCGAGATTGCCGGCGATGGTCGGCAGCGAGACGTTGGCGATGGTGGTGTCCAGCACCTGCATGAAGGTGGCCAGCGACAGGCCGACCGTGCTCAGTGCCAGATTGGGTGGGCGGAATTGGCTGCTCATCGGGTTCGGTCAGTCGGAGGGCGGCGAGCCCCTCTCCCACCGGGAGAGGGTGCCCGAAGGGCGGGTGAGGGTTCGGGCGGAGCGTGGCGTCGCGGTCCTTGCCGAACCCTCTCCCCAGCCCCTCTCCCGGGGGGAGAGGGGCGATATCGCGTCATTTTTCGCCAGCCATGTTGGCGTGGATGATCTCTTTGATCTCGGCGTCGGCCCGGGCCAGTTGCTGCTGGTAGATGTCGGTGCTGAAGGCCGGTTGCGAGGGGGTGCGCTGCGCCAGCGTGGGGCCGCTGCGGTCGTGCAGGTTGACGTCCACGTTGAGCGACATGCCCAGCCGCAGCGGGTGCTGCTCCAGCTGCTTCGGGTCGGTGAACACCACCCGCACCGGGATGCGCTGCACGATCTTGATCCAGTTGCCGGTGGCGTTCTGCGCCGGCAGCAGCGAGAACGCGCTGCCGGTGCCGATGCCCAGGCTTTCCACCTTGCCGGTGTAGCTCACCGCGCCGCCGTAGACGTCCGACTCGATCTCCACCGGCTGGCCGATGCGCATGTCGGTGAGCTGGGTCTCCTTGAAGTTGGCGTCGATCCACACCTGGTGCAGCGGCACCACCGCCATCAGCGGCGTGCCGGGCTGCACGCGCTGGCCGACCTGTACCGAGCGTTTGGCCACATAGCCGTCCACCGGCGCCAGCAATTGCGTGCGCGCGTCGGCGAGGTAGGCGGCGCGCAGCTGCGCCGCCGCGACCTGCACATCCGGGTGCGAGGCGACCACGGTGTCGTCGACCAGCACCTTGCTGGTCTGGTACTGCTGCTGGGCGGCGATCAGGGCGTTCTGCGCGGTGGTCAGCGCGTCGCTGGCGTGGGCCAGTTCCTCGGCCGAGATCGCGCCGGACTTGGCCAGTGCCACGCGCCGCTGGTAGTCGGAGCGCGCCTTCTCCACCGCGGTCTGGCGGGCGGCGACGTCGGCGTGGGCGCCGCTGACGCTGGAATACAGGCCGCGCACCTTGCGCACGGTCAGCGCCAGGTTGGCCTTGGCTTCGGCCAGCGCCACGTCGGCGTCGCTGGGGTCGAGCTTCACCAGCACGTCGCCGGCATGCACCAGGTCGCCGTCGTCGGCGCCGATGCTGACCACGGTGCCGGGCACCTGCGGGGTGATCTGCACCACGTTGCCGTTGACGTAGGCGTCGTCGGTGCTCTCGTACCAGCGCCCATCGAGGAAGTACCACAGGCCCCAGCCGATGGCGGCCAGCACCACGACCACGGCGAGCACGCGCAGCATCACGCCGCGGGATTTCTTCGGCGCCGGCATCGGCGGCCTGGACTCGGCCTTGCTCTCGTTCGAGTCGGGGGAGGGTTGAGCGGACATGGGAGAAGCCTCAGCGATGCGCGAAAGTGGAGGATGACGATGCCGGCGCGCCGGCCTGCGGCTGGTAGCCGCCACCGAGGGCCTGGATCAGCTGGATCGAGCGGTCGACCTGTTGCGCCTGCAGCGCGGCCACGCCGCGGTCGGCGGCCAGCAGCTGCTGGCGCACGCTGAGCGCTTCCAGGTAGCTGCCGACGCCGGCCTGGTAGCGCTGCAAGGCGAGGTCCCAGGCCTGCCGCGCGGAGGCTTGCGCGCGCTGCTGGGCGGCGAGTTGCCGCGCCAGCGACTGCGTGGCCGAGACGTCGTCGGCGACCTCGTTCACCGCGCCGACCAGGGTCTGGTTGTACTGCGCCACGGCGAGGTCGTAGCTGGCATCTTTCGACGCGAGGTTGGCGCGCAGCCGACCGCCGTCGAAGATCGGCAGGCTCAGCGAGGGCCCGAGCTGGTAGAAGCGCGCCGGCAGGGTGAACGGGTTGCCGCCGCCGAGCCGGATCACGCCGGCCATCGCGCCGATGCTGATGTTGGGCAGGAACTCGGTCCTGGCCGCCTTGATGTCCTTGCCCGCCGCCTCGACCCGCCAGCGCGCGGCGACCAGGTCGGCGCGGTGGCCGACCAGTTCCAGCGGCAGGTCGGCCGGTACCGCCAGCTCGGCCGGCGTCAGCACGCGCGGTCGGGCGATCTCGTCGCCGCGGTCCGGGCCCTTGCCGAGCAGCACGGAAAGCGCGGAGCGCGCGGCGTCCACCGCGCGGTCGGCCAGCGCCACCGCCTGCTCGTCCGTGGCCACCTCGGCTTCGGCCTGTTTCAGCACGATGCGGTTGTCGATGCCGGCCGTCACGCGCTGCGCGGTGAGCTGCTGCGACTGCCGGGCGCGTTTCAACTCGCCGGCGGCCAGGTCCTGCTGGGCGAACGCATAGCCGAGTTGCGCGTACGCGCGGGCCACGTTGGTGGACAGCTCGATGCGTGCGGCACGGGCCTCGACTTCGGCGGCACGCGAGGCGCCCAGCGCGGCTTCCCAGGCGGCGCGCTTGCCGCCCCACAGGTCCAGGCCCCACTTGAAGCTGCCGTAGGCGTAGCTGGCCAGGTTGAAGTGGCCGCCGCCGGCATCGGCCGGCATCACCGTGGTCGGGATGCGCGCGCCGGAAACGGCAGCGCCAGCATTCACGCCGGGGCGCCGCGCAGCGTCGGCCAGGCCGGCCGCCGCCTGCGCGGCACGGGCGCGCGCGTCGGCCACGGCCAGGCCGGGGTTGTCGGCCAGCGCTTCGCGGATCAGCCGATCGAGCTGCGGGTCGCCCAGCGCGCTCCACCAGTCGCGGTCGGGCCAGGCGGCGGTGTCGTTCGCGCCGAGATGATGTGCGGCTTTCAGCGAGGCGGGGTCGATCGGCACGCCGTTCGGATGCAGGCCGCCGCTGCTGGCGCAGGCGGCCAGCGCGAGGGTCAACGCGGAAGCAGCCGCAAGAAGATGCAGACGCATGGGGAAATCCAGGGTGAAGGGGGTCAGTTCTTGTCGCGAAGCGCGTGCAGCACGCGTTCCAGGTAGTCGTGTAGTCGGATCTGTTCGGCTTCGTCCAGCGAGCGTTGCGCGGCGCTCAGCACGCGTTCGTTGCAGTCGGTCAACTGCCGCCACAGTGAGTCGCCGGCGGCGGTCAGCTCGATGCGCAGGGCGCGGCGGTCCTGCTCATGCCGGCAGCGGCGCAGATAACCCTTGCGTTCGAGCTGATCGAGCTGACGGGTCATCGCACCGCCATCCAGCTCCACCGAGCGCGCCAGCTCGGTGGCCGACATCGGTCCCAGCCGGGCCAGCCGCTTGATGATCAGGAACTGGGTAAAGCTCAGGCTCAGTCCCTTGGTCGCCAGTTCGGTCTCCATGGCGCGCACGATCTCCGCGCGGACCAGGCCGAGCAGGACGCCGAGGCTTTCCCGGGGGGCGCTGAAAGCGAGCGATTCGGTGTTCATGGCCGCGTATTCTATTGCCACGAGTATATTTGTCAAGGCAAATATATGCTCGCATGCTTTTGCTTCGGCAAGATGTCAGGCGGCACGCACCCGCTGGGCCTGCAGCTCGTCGCGCACCAGCGCACGCAGCGCCGGATCGCGGAGGGTGAACAGTTCGAACACGCCCAGCGCCTGCAGGATCGGCAGTTGCGCCAGCAGGCGCGGTTCGGCTTCGCGGCGCACCGATTCGGGAGTGGCCGGATCCAGCATCAGCTGGGCCTGGACCACGAAATCGGTGAGCGCGTCGAGGCGCGGGGCATGGGCGGGGGTGGGGACGGGGAGTAACGACATGTCGATCTCCTGCATGGGTTGACGCAAGGACGTCGGCGCGCCCGGCGCCGTGACAGGCTGCAAGGCAGCACGGCGGGCGTGGCGGCCCGGGCGTGTGCCGCGAACGGGCGCGATGGCATCGCCGGGGCCACGGTCACGGCCGGGCACATGACTTGGGGGACAGGTGACATTAGGCGTGGCGACGTAGCATGGGAAGGCAGTCCCCACTGCTGGTACTCCCACTACCACTTCCGGATCGCCCATGAACGCATCCATGCAACGCACCGAGCTGAAGGCCTTCCTGCGCACGCGGCGTGCCGCGCTCACGCCCGAGGCGGCGGGTCTGCCGCGGGGTTCGCGCCGGCTGACGCCGGGATTGCGCCGCGAGGAAGTGGCGGCGCTGGCCGAGGTCGGCGTCACCTGGTACACGTGGCTGGAGCAGGGCCGTGCGATCAACGTATCGGCCGCGGCGCTGACCCGGATCGCCCGCGCGCTGGCGTTGTCGCCGACCGACGAGGCTTACCTGTTTGCCCTGATGGGACTGTCGCGCACCGACGTGCCGGAACATCACTTCAGCCTGCCGCCGGTGATGCACGAGGTGCTGCGGATGTACCAGGCGCCGGCCTTTGTGCTGGACACGGTATTCAACGTGCTGGCCTGGAACCGCATGGCCGAGTGCCTGTACGACTTCGGCGAGTTCGACGGTCCGTTCGCCGACAACCACCTGTGGAACGCGTTCATGAATCCGGCGCGGCGGCGGCTGTATCCGGATTTCGAGAACGGCGCGCTGAACCTGCTTGGCATGTTCCGCATGAACCAGGCGGCGCATCCGGAAGACCCGCGCTTCGCCCGGCTGACCGAGGCGCTGGCCGAGGCCAGTGCTGAGTTCACCGAACTCTGGCAGCGCTGCCACACCGCGCCGTTGAGCGCGATCGTGGTGCCGTTCTTCCATCCCGAGTTCGGCGACCTCAGCATCCATTCGATGCGCCTGCCGATCCGCGACGCCGACCACGTCGATCGCGCCACCGCGTTTTTCTTCGCGCCGGCGAATGCCGAGACCGCGGCGAGCTTCGCGCGCGTCGCCCGGCGCCTCGCGGCGGAGCAGGCCGCGCAATCGGCGTGATGCGGCGATCGTTCGCGCAGGGGCCGATAATCTCCCGGATTCCGATTCCACCGCGAGGACACGGACATGCCAAGCCCCGAAGTACGGGCGTTCTTCCACGAGCCGAGCCATACCTTCAGTTATGTGGCGTGGGACCCGGCCACGCGCAAGGCTGCCGTGATCGACGCCGTGCTCGATTACGACGCCGCTTCCGGGCGCACGGCGCACGACGCCGCGGAGAAAATCGTCGCCTTCGTGCGCGAACACGACCTCGCGGTCGACTGGGTGATCGACACCCACGTGCACGCCGACCATCTCTCGGCGGCGTCCTGGCTGCGCTCGCAACTGGGCGGTACGCTGGCGATCGGCGAACACATCCGCGACGTGCAGCAGGTCTTCGGCACGCTGTTCAACGCCGGCGAGGCGTTCGCCCGCGACGGCAGCCAGTTCGACCACCTGTTCGGCGATGGCGAGCGCTATCGGGTCGGCGGGATCGAGGCCCAGGCGATCCGCACGCCGGGGCACACGCCCGCCTGCATGACCCACGTGATCGGCGACGCGGCGTTTGTCGGCGACACGCTGTTCATGCCCGACTACGGCACGGCGCGCTGCGACTTCCCCGGCGGGGACGCGGCCACGCTGTACCGTTCGATCCGGCGCATCTTCGCCCTGCCGGACGCCACGCGGATCTTCCTGTGCCACGACTACAAGGCGCCCGGCCGCGACGAGTTCGCGCACCAGACCACGGTGGCGGCCGAGCGCCAGGGCAACATCCACGTGCGCGATGGCATCGGCGAGGACGAGTTCGTCGCCATGCGCCGCGCGCGCGACGCCACGCTGAAAATGCCGCAACTGCTGTTGCCGGCGGTGCAGGTGAACATGCGCGCCGGCCAGCTGCCGCCGGCCGAAGACAACGGCGTGCGCTACCTGAAAATCCCGCTGGACGCGCTGTAACCGTCCATCCCTTCCCTGGAGCATTGCATGCAGATCCATCCGCTTGCCGGCGCGCTGAGCGTCAGCCCGCAAATCGACGTCGACGACATCGCGGCACTCGCCGCGCAAGGTATTCGCGGCATCGTCAACAACCGCCCCGACGGCGAGGAACCCGGCCAGCCGGACAACGCCACGCTGGAGTCGGCGGCGCGCGCCGCCGGGCTGGACTGGCGCCACATCCCGGTGACGGGCATGCCGGTCGCGCCGGCCACCCTGCGCGAGTTCAGCGCGGCGCTGGAGGAACTGCCAGGCCCGCTGCTGGCGTTCTGCCGCAGCGGCACGCGCAGCAGCGCGCTGTGGGCGCTGCAGGCGCCGGGCACGGCCGACGACATCCTCGCCACCGCGCGCGTGGCGGGCTATGACCTGTCGATGCTGCGGCCGTGGCTGCGCTGATGCGTTGAGCCGGCGCGACTGACCCGGCAGCGGGCGCGCCTGCCGCTTGCGGCACAATGCGCGCTGTTTGCCGCGGGAGGATCGGATGTTCTTCGTGCTGTTGAGCGCGCTGTGCAGCGTGGCGGTGTCGGTACTGCTGAAACTGGCGCGGCGCTGGCGCGTCGACGTGGGCCAGGCGATCGCCTGGAACTACGTGGCCACCAGCGCGCTCACCGCGTGGCTGCTGCAGCCGTCGTCGTCGAGCCTGCGCGATGGCAACGTGCCGTGGCCGGCGCTGGTGGCGCTGGGCGTCCTGCTGCCGACCATCTTCCTGGCGCTGGCCGCGGCGGTGCGCCACGCCGGCATCGTGCGCAGCGATGCGGCGCAACGGCTGTCGCTGCTGCTTTCGCTGCTGGCCGCCTTCGTGCTGTTCGGCGAGCAACTTTCCGCGTTCAAGTTCGGCGGCATCGCGCTGGGCCTGCTGGCGCTGGCGTGCATGGTCTGGCGCGGCAGCGGCGCCGACACCGGCACGGGCGCGGCCGCCTGGCTGTATCCGCTGCTGGTGTTCGCCGGCTTCGGCAGCATCGACATCCTGTTCAAGCGCGTGGCGCTGGCCGGCGTGCCACTGGGGGTCTCGCTGCGGGCGATGTTCGCGCTGGCGCTGGTGGTGGCTTTCGCCCTGCAACTGTGGCGACGCGTGCGCGGCACCACCCGCTTCACCGCGCGCAGCGCGCTGGCCGGCCTGCTGCTGGGCGCGGCCAACTTCGGCAACATCCTGTTCTACCTGCGCGCCCACCGCGCCTTGCCCGATCACCCGGCGCTGGTCTTCGCCAGCATGAACATCGGCGTGGTGGCGCTGGGCGCGCTGGTCGGCCTGCTGGCGTTCCGCGAACGGCTGAGCCGACTCAACCTGGCTGGCGTGGCGCTGGCGGCGGTGGCGATCGGGGTGCTGGCGCGCGGCTGACGGATCGCCGGCGCCGCTTCATCTCACGCTCGCCACCCGGGGGAACGCGCGGTGAAACATCTCCTCATGGCGTGCGCGATCCCGCATACGCCGCCACGGCGATCATGTCGTCGACGGTGAGCCGCGAAGCTTCCAGCCGCATCGGCGCGGCGGCGGGATTCGAACGCTGGCCGCCGCGGAACAGGAGCAGCTCGCGCACGATGTAGGTCGGCGAGCGTCCGGCCAGCGG
>CALCWL010000610.1 GCA_937906285.1 uncultured Rhodanobacter sp.
CCTGTCCGGAAAGCTCGATGCCGCCGCTGACGCTGTCGATGTCCAGCGCCGGCGTGTTCGCGTGAATGCGGGCGTTGCCGCTGATCGTGTTGACCGTGATGTCGCCGCCGGCAAGGCCGTCGATCGTCAGCGGTGCGCTGATCACCTTGACGGTCAGCGACGCAGCGCGCGGTACGTGCAGTTCCAGCGTGGTCGGCGCCATGCGGCTGTCGCCGCCGAAATTGAACCAGCCCGAACCCGAACCACTGCGCGGTTCGACCTTGATCGAGAGCTGGTCATCGTCGCCGGTGATCTGCAGCGGCTTGGCGCCATCGCCAAGCTCGCCGCCGACCTGGACCTCGTTGCGATCCCAGGCGGTGACATTCACCGAGCCGGCGATGTTGCTGATGCTGATTCGTGCGTTGGCGCTGGCGGCGTGCTGCAGCTGGATCGGCGTACCGGCCAGCGCATCGCCGATGCACAGGCACAACAGCAGGGGCAGGCAGTGGGCGGTTTTCATGGGTTCTCCTCGGGTGGTCATCAGCCGGCGCGATCGGCCAGCTGGCGCAGTTGCGCCTGTTGTCGCTCGGTGTGGCGCAGCAGACGATGCAGCGCCGCGGAATCCGGTGCCTGTTCGATCGCCAGCTGCAGTTCGAGACGTGCGGCGTCCAGTTCGATCGCCGCGCCGGCCAAGCGTGGGTCGGCGGGCTTCCAGTCGGCGTGGCCGGTTGTGCCGGCCGATTCGACAGGTGCGCTGGGCGCGAACCACTGATGCCAGCCCACGCCCACGACCAGCAACAGTGACGCAGCCACGGCAACGCCCGCCAGCGTTCGCCGCCATGTCGTCCGGGCCGGCGGATGGGTGACGGCCAGGTCTAGCGCAGCGTCTATCGCCGGCCACAGGTCGCGGCGCGGCGCGTGCGCTTGCTGCAGCTCGCGCATCTGGCGGCGCCATTCGAATTCGTTCATGCGTTTTCTCCCAGCGTCTTGCGCAACAACTGGCGTGCGCGATGCAGTTGTGCCTTCGAGGTGCCCACGGCCATGCCCAGTTCGTCGCCTATGTCCTCGTGTCGCCAGCCTTCGATGTCGTGCAGTACCAGCACGGCGCGGGCGCGCGGCGGCAGCTTGCCGATGGCCTGTTCCAGTTCGTGTCGCTCGGCCGCGCAGAACGGCGTCTCGCCACTGTC
>CALCWL010000611.1 GCA_937906285.1 uncultured Rhodanobacter sp.
GATCGTGGCCACCGACACGGCATGACCGAGCCACCAGATCAGCCACAGGCCGCCGACCAGTGCCAGCGGCACGCTGGCCATGATCAGCGCGGCTTCGCTCACCCTGCGGAAAACGGCATAGATCAACAGAAAAATGATCACCAGCGCAATCGGCACCACCAGCTTGAGTCTTTCCATGGCACTGGCCAGGTACTCGAACTGACCGGACCACGCCAAGGTCGTGCCCGGCGGCAATTTGACTTGCTGCGCCACTGCGCGTTGCAGATCCGCAACCACGCCGCCGAGATTGCTGCTGGCTGTGTCGACGTAAACGTAGGTCGCCAACTGGCCGCCCTCGCTTTTCAGCATCGACGGCCCCGCCACCACGGCGATGTCCGCCACCTGACTCAGGGTGAGCTGGGCGCCATCGGCAGCGACGATCGGCAGCTGCCGCAACGCCCCGACCGAGTCACGCTCGGCACGCGGGTAACGCACCACGATCGGATAGCGCTCGCGTCCCTCGATCGTCTGGCCGACCGGATCGCCGCCAACTACCGTCGCGATCAACTGCTGCAGCTGCTGTTGGGACAACCCGTAACGGGCGGCCGCATCGCGACGGATGTGCACGTCGACGTAGCGACCGCTGGCCGGGCGCTCGGCGATCGCCGAGCTGACGCCGGGCACGGTCTTCGCCACCGTCTCGATCCGGTCGGCCACGACCTGCAGCGTAGCCAGGTCGGTACCCAGCACCTTGATGCCGATCGGGCTCTTGATGCCGGTGGAGAGCATGTCGATGCGGTTGCGGATCGGCGGCACGAACAGGTTGGTCAGCCCCGGCACGTGGACGGCCTTGTCCAGTTCCGCCTTGATCTTGTCCATCGTCATGCCGGGCCGCCACTGGTCCTTCGGCTTGAAGGTGATCGTGGTTTCGAACATCTCCAGCGGTGCCGGATCGGTGGCCGTGTCGGCGCGCCCCGCCTTGCCGAACACATGATCGACCTCGGGCACGGTCTTGATCATGCGATCGGTCAGCTGCAGCAACTGCGAGGCCTTGCCGGCGGACAGTCCCGGCAACGCGGTGGGCATGTACAGCAGCGTGCCTTCGTCCATCGCCGGCATGAACTCGCTGCCGAGCCTGGTCAGCGGAACGACCGCGGTAAGCAGCAGCACACCGGCCAGCACCAGGACCGCTTTCGGATAACGGAGCACGGCTTCGAGGAGGGGCCGATAGCCATGGATCAGAACCCGGCTGAGCGGATTGTCGCGCTCCGCACGGATGCGCCCGCGGATCAGGTAGCCCATCAGCACCGGCACCAGGGTCACCGCCAGCCCGGCCGCCGCGGCCATCGCATAGGTCTTGGTGAAGGCCAGCGGCTTGAACAGCTTGCCCTCCTGTCCCTGCAGCGCAAAGACCGGCACGAACGACAGCGCGATGATCAACAGGCTGACGAACAGCGCGGGCCCCACCTCGGCGGCAGCGTCGGCGATCAGCGACCACCGCTGCGCACCTTGCGGTTCGCGTCCACCGTTCGCGTTGCGCCAATGTTCCAGGTGCTTGTGCGCGTTCTCGATCATCACGATCGCCGCATCCACCATCGCGCCAATCGCGATGGCGATGCCGCCGAGCGACATCAGGTTTGCCGTGACGCCTTGCAGATGCAGCGCGATGAAGGCGACCAACACGCCCAGCGGCAGCGTGATCACGGCCACCAGCGCCGAGCGCAGGTGCCCCAGGAACAACACGCAGACCAGCGTCACCACCAGGAATTCTTCGAACAACTTGCTCCACAGATTGCTCACCGCGGCGTCGATCAGCTGCGAGCGGTCGTAGGTGGGCACGATTTCGACGCCGGCCGGCAGGCTGCGCTGCAGTTCGGCCAGCCGTGCTTTCACCGCGGCGATGGTGGCCTTCGCGTTCTTGCCCGTGCGCATCACGATGATGCCGCCGACCACTTCGCCTTGCCCGTCCAGCTCGGCAATGCCACGACGGAACGTCGGGCCACGCCGCACCGTCGCCACGTCGCGCAGCAGCACCGGCACACCACTGGCGTTGGTGGTGATCGGCACGTTTTCAAAGGCCTCGCGGCTCTTCAGGTAGCCTTCGCTGCGCACCATCAGCTCCGCTTCACCCTGTTCGATCACCGACCCGCCGTTGGCGCCGTTCGCGCTGCGCACCGCATCGACCAGTTGCGCCACGGTGATGCCGCGCGCGGCCAGCGCCTGCGGATCGGGCACGATCTGCCACGCCCGCTCCATGCCGCCCAGAGTCGCCACCTCGGCGACATTCGGCACGGTCTTGAGCTGATAGCGCAGGAACCAGTCCTGCAGCGCGCGCAGCTGGCCGAGATCGTGTTTGCCGGTGGGATCGATCAGCGCGTACTCGTAGATCCAGCCGAGTCCCGTGGCATCAGGGCCGAGAGAGGGCGTGACGCCGGCCGGCAGGCGATCGCGCGCCTGGCTCAGATACTCCAGCACCCGCGAGCGTGCCCAGTACAGGTCGGTGCTGTCGTCGAACAGCACATCGACGTAGGAGTCGCCGAAGAACGAAAAGGCGCGCACCGTGGTCGCGCCGGGCACCGAGAGCATCGTGGTGGCCAGCGGATAGGTGACCTGATCCTCGACCACCTGCGGCGATTGGCCCGGGTAGCTGGTGCGGATGATTACCTGGGTGTCGGACAGATCGGGCAGCGCGTCGACCGGCGTGCGCGTCACCGAGAACATGCCGATCAGGGCCAAGGCCAGTGCAGCCAGCAGCACGAACACGCGATGGGCGATCGCCGCGCGAATCAGGGCGGCGATCATGGTCTGTCTCCCATCGGCATGCCCGGCATGGGGGTACTCGTGGCCGGCACCGGTTTGGTGGAGCTGTCATTCAGGCGCTCCAGCGCACCGGACAGGCTCGCCTCCGAGTCGATCAGGAACTGGCCGGAGACCACGACCTTTTCACCGCCCGTGAGGCCGTCGAGAATTTCCGTATAGCCGCCGGCTGCACGCCCGATGCGCACCGATACAGCACGGAAGTGGCCATCTCCCTCGGCGATGATTACCCGCGTCTGGCTGCCGGTGGCGATCAGCGCGTCGTCCGGCACCACGGGCACCGCTTCACCCTGCGCGGGGCTGAGCCGCACGGTGGCGAACATGCCTGGACTCAAGGCACCGTCGGGATTGTCGAGCACGATGCGGGCGCGCTGGGTGCGCGTCACCGCATCCACCTCCGGCAGCAAGGTTTCCACGGTGCCGGGGAACGACCGACCCGGCAGGGCATCGACCGTGACCACCACCGGCGTGCCGTTGCGCACCGTGCCCGCCGCTGCCTGCGGCAGTGCCGCCTCGGTCCACACGGTGGACAGGCCATTCACTGTCATCAAGGTCTGACCGGCGGTGACGCGCTGGCCTTCACGCACGTCCAGTGTCGTGACGACGCCCGCCTGCGGGGCGTGCAGCGTGATCGCCGCGCCCGTGCCGCGACGCGACGATCGGATCTCTGCCGGCGTCAGGCCCAGCACCTGCAGGCGTTCCCGCGAAGCCGCGCGAAGGCCTTTTGCTTCGGTCGACTGCACATGCTGAAGCGCATCGTATTCGGCCAGTGCACTGCTCCACTGCGGTGCCAACAGCTCCGCCAGCGGCTCGCCTGCCTTGACCACGGTATACGGCGCGCGTACGTCCAGCTTGCTCACCACCGCATCGGTGCGGGCGCTGATGGTGATGGCCTGGCGCAGATCCCAGGTGATGGTGCCCGGCACCCGGAGCGCCGACGCCAGCACGCGACGCTCCACCGTGGCGGTGCGAACGCCGAGATTCTGCACCGTCGTCGGATCGATCCGGACGACATCCTTGGCCGTCCCTTCTTCGGCCGGCTTCTCATCGGCATATTTGGGCACCATCTGCATGCCCATCGGCGACAGACCCGGCTTGTCGAAGTGTTGCTGCGGCACCATCGTGTCGTACCAGTACAGGATTTTTTTACCGCCGGCTTCCGCTGCGGAGGCGGGAGTACCGGCCTGCGACGGAGACGATGGCGCCTGATGGCGGCCGCCGAAGTAGCCGATCAGAAGCAGCATGACCGCCAGCAGCGCGGCGGTGAGCATCATCAATGCGCGCTTCATGGCGTCGTCTCCGAAGTGGGTAACAGATAAGCCAGTGCCGCCCAGGCGCGGCCGTACTCGGCCTGCATGCGGGCGTAATCCGTGTGGTGAGCGATCTCGTCGCGACGGGCATCCAGCAAGGGCTGGATCTCGCCGCCGCCGCGGTACGCGGCGAGCGCCAGGACCACGCGGTCATTGGCCAGTGGGAGCAAGGCATCGCGGTGCCGGCGCACTTGCTGGCCGAGCGATTCCCATTGCGCCCAGGCGGATCGGATGGCCTCGACCTGCTGACGGCGTGCGTCGTCGCGTTCGTCGCGAACCGCATCGAGGTCGGCCGCGCGGGCGGAAATACCCCGATCCTGCCGGTTGCGCGTGAACAGCGGCAGGCTTACCCCGACCTGCAGCGACACCATGTCGGACAAGCCGCGCACACGGGAGCCGTAGCTCAAGCCCACGCTCCATTCAGGGCGTTTGTCGGCACGGGCAGCGGCAAGCGCTGCCTCGGCGGCCTGTTCGCGGGCCGGCCACCCGAGCAGGTTGCCCTGACGATCGAGGCTGGCCAGCAAGGACGCTTCGTCGTGCGGCAGGACGGCGAAGTCTGGCGCGTCCCCCAGCGGCTGCCCGATCGGAGAACCGAGCCATCGCGCCAGGCCCGCGCGGGCCTGTGCCTCGCGGGCATTCGCCTCATCGAGACGGTTTTCCAGGTCGAGGGATTCCATGCGGGCGGCGAGCACCTCTGCCGCGCTACCGGTACCACCGCGCAAGCGTGCTTTCGCCACGGCCACGTCCTGCGCCCATGCCTGCCGCATGGATCGCAACATCATGGCTTCGCGGTGCGCACCCCAGGCGGAGATCCAGGCATCGGCCACCTGCTGCCGGATCGACAAGCCGGTCGCCACCTCCGACGATGCGGCCAAATCCGCCTGGGCATGGCCCATCGCCCGTTCGGCCTGACGCTTGCGGCGCGATGGCAGGGCCTGGCTGATGCCGACGGTGCGCATGGTCATGCTGTCACCGCCAACCGTAAATGCGCCCGGCCCCTGCACGGCCAGATTGTCGACCCCGACGGTGAGTTGGGGATCGGGCAGCGCACCCGCACGGGCCGCCTCCTGTCGTGCCGATTCCGACTGGGCGCGGCGCGCCTCCAGCAGGGGTGCGCGCTCGATCGCTTGATGGATGGCGGCATCAAGCGTCAGCGGCGGTTCGGCGGCATGCGCCGCCGCGGCCGCCGCTCCCCACAGGAGCACGGCCAGACCCGCCGCCATCAGGCGCCGGGCGAATTGAAGGGAGAACATGGGTGAACACTCCGTCGATCTGCGATTCGCGCCGTGCCATGCAGGCACGACGCCACGTCGGTGGATACCGCGACGGGTCAGATCAAATCAGGAGCGAACAGAACAACAAGCGGGGAATCGGTGGCGGCGCTCGCAGACGCTCGCGCCGAATCAACGCCCGCTCGGACGGCAACGCCACCGCCGTCACGGACAGCAGCACCGGCGGCAGCGCGGACAACGCGCTGGCCGGCACCGAGGCGGTGCGCGCATCGACCTGGGTGGCATGGTCGGGCTGGCAATGCTGCCGGCACAGCGGATCGACCGGTGTCGTCATGTCCGCACAGCCGTCGGCCATTGCCATGGACGAGGAGTGCACCGCCACGGCCAGCGCGGCCGCGGCCGGCGCCGCCTGTGCCGCGACGCAGGCATACGCCGCCACCGCCACCTGCTGCCACAGCAGCAGCACGACCACCAGCCACGCAAGGCGGCGACGGGCGACGGGACGGAGGCGGAAGGCGGGTTTCATCTCACGGGCACTGTAGTGTCGGCAGCGGGCAGGTCATTGACGCGGATCAAGTCGGCGGATCGCGATCGGGAGACCAGCTGCGCTCACGCAGCCAGGCCGTGCGTCGCATACACCCGGGTCGAGCCGTCGCGGCCGATCAGCACTACATCGTAACGCTCGGGCGCGCCCATCTCCATGCCGGGCGAGCCCATCGGCATACCGGGCGCGGCGATGCCGATGGCGTCCGGCCGCTCGGCGAGCAGGCGGCGGATGTCCTCCACCGGCACGTGCCCCTCGACCACGTAGCCCTCGATCACCGCGGTATGGCAAGACACCGCACCGGGCGGCACGCCGAAGCGCGCCTTCACCGTCGCCATCGGCTGGTCCTGGTGCACGGTGACGGTGTAGCCCTGCGCGCGCATGTAATCGACCCAGGCGCCGCAGCAGCCGCAGGACGGGTCGCGGTAGACGTCGAACGCATTCGCCGCCAACGCCGCCGGCGCGAACAGCACGGCAAACAGCAAACTGATGCCCATGCGGGAAAACCATCGTTTCATCGTCATTCTCCGGTTGTCGGGGTGGTTTGCCACTGGACGGACACGATCTTCCAGCTGTCGCCGTCCTTGCCGAGCTTGAGCATCTCGCGACTGCGCAGCGTGGTCGGCCTGCCCTTGATCGTGACCTCGACGCCGCTTTCGCTGCCGACCATTGCGGTGTCGCCCATCGGCATCGAGCCGAACGAGACCGGCGTGAGCTTCGCGGCCTTCAGGAACTTGATGTCCTCGCCCAGATGGCCGGCGGCGTATTCGTCGCGTGTCTGCGTGTGGCCGCCTTCGCTGACGCGGACCCCGGGCGCCAGCAGTGCGAGTACGGCTTCGCGGTCGCCACGCTGCAACGCGGCCTGGAAGGCCCGCGCCACCGTTTCGGCCGCCGGCACTGCGCCCGGCGTCATGCCTTCCATCGACAGCGGCGCCTCGACCGTCGGCACGGCGGCGTGTTCGTGAACATCGCCATCAGCCGCGTCATGGCTGTGCCCCGCTTCGCCGGCCATCGGCATGCCTTCCATCGCCGCCGTGCCATGCGCATCCTCGTCAGCGGTGCCGCCATGGCTGTGGCTGTGGCCGCCCGCCTCATCCATGTCGTGGTCCTGCGGTGCCCGGGCCACGATGTCCTGATATTGCGCCGGCGTCATGTCGGGCAGTTTCTGCAGGAACGCCACCATGCTCCAGATCGTGGCGTCGTCATGGGTGGCACCCCACGCCGGCATCGCGCTCATCTTGACGCCATGCTTGATCACCCAGAACGCCTCGCGCGGATCGGGCCGGAATTTCGCCAGCTCGGGCGGCAGCGGGTACAGGCCCGGGCGCATCTCGTTCTCGGCCATGCCCGGCGCCAGGTGGCAACCGGTGCACATCGCCGCGTACTGGCCGGCGCCCTTGAGGATCAGCTGCGGGTCGTCGAGATTCGGCACCACGATGTCTTTTGCGTGATGCTCGATCGAGCGCTCGCGCAGCGTCTGCATCAGCGCGTAGACGGGTCTGGTGTGGTGGTCGTCGGCGCCGACGTTGTAGACGCCTGACCAGACGAAGGCGCCGACACCGGCGGCGGCGATGACGCAGAGAATCACGACGGTGATGATGAGTCGTTTCATGGGCTCTCCTCAGAACCAGATGCGCAGGCCGGCGACCCACTGCCGGTCGAAGACTGCCTGATGATCGGCGCGGGCGAAATCGGCCGTGGTGCCGAAGCGGCGCGTCCAGACTACGCCAAGATACGGCGCGAACTCGCGCCGGATCTCGTAGCGCAGGCGCAAGCCCAGCCTGGCATCGGTGAGGCCGCTGCCGATGCCGCGCGCCGGGTCGGACTTGCCGTGCAGGTTGACCTCCAGCTCCGGCTGCAGGATCAGCCGCTGGGTGAACAGCAGCTCGTAGTCCGCCCGCAGGCGCGCCGCGCTGCGGCCGGACGGCCCGACGTAGGCGGTGGCCTGGATCTCGAACCAGTACGGCGCCAGGCCCTGCACGCCGAACGCGGCCCAGTTGCGCGTCGGGCCTGCACCGAAGTCGCGGCGCACGCCCAGTTGCGTACTCCAGAACGTGGCGACGTTGCGATTCCAGAACGCCTCCACGTTGCCATCTTCGAGTCTGCCGCGGCTGCGTTCGCCTTCGCTGCGCAACCACAGCTTGTCGCTGTCGTTGCCGTACCAGCCTTCGGCTTCCCAGCTCTGGCCGTTGGCATCGCGGCCGTGGAACGCTTCGAGTTGATCGATCAGCAGCATGCCGGCCGGCGCGCTGCCATGCAGGTGCAGTCCATGCGCGGGGCTGGCGGCGAAACCGTCGGAATAATCGCCGCTGCGCGCATCCGCCGGCGCGCGGCCGCCCTGCATCGGGCCCATTGCCATGCCTGGCGTCGCCTCCGTGCCGTGTGTCGCGCCGTGGTCCATGCCGGGCATGGAGCCGTGATCCATCGCCGGCATCGCCTGGTGATCCATGCCGGGCATGGCGTGGCCACCGGCTGCGGGCGTGGCGGGCGGCGCGCCGTGATCCATCCCGTGCATCGAACCATGGTCCATCGGTGGCATCGCGCCGTGGTCCATGGGGTGCATGCGCTGCGTGCCTGCAGGCGCAACGGACGGCGCAGCCGGGGCGTGCAGCTGCTTCGCCGTCTTGACCGGCGCCTTGGCTGCCGGCTCGGCAGTACTGCTGGCGCTGACCGGCATCGGCACGTGGTGCATGCCGGCGTGGTCCATGCCCGGCATGGCGTCCATGGTCACCGGCGCCGTGCTGCTCGACGAGGCCGGCACGCTCTGCGCCGCGGCCGCCAACGACAAGGCCAGCAGCAGCGCGGCCAGCAGCGGGCGGTACAGGGAAAGTGTGGTGATTCGACGCTTCGTGCTCATGCCACCACCACCTCGCGGAACATGCCCGCCTCCATGTGGTACAGCAGGTGGCAGTGGTAGGCCCAGCGTCCCGGCGCGTCGGCGGTCACCGCATAGGTGATGCGCTGTGCCGGCTGCACGTTGATGGTGTGCTTGCGCGCCTGGAACTGGCCGTGCGGGTTCTCCAGCTCGCTCCACATACCATGCAGGTGGATCGGGTGGTTCATCATGGTGTCGTTGACCAGCACGATGCGCAGGCGCTCGCCGGTGTTGAAATGGATCGGCTTCGCGTCGGAGTACTTGATGCCGTCGAACGACCACATGAAGCGCTCCATGTTGCCAGTCAGGTGCAGTTCGATCTCGCGGCCGGGTTCGCGCGCGTCGAGCGGGCCGCCGATGGTGTGCAGGTCGGCGTAGGTCAGCACGCGGCGGCCGTTGTCGCGCAGGCCGATGCCCGGATCGTCGAGATTGCTGCGCGGCATGTCGACGTGCATGTCCACGCCGGGACCGTATTCGCTGCGGGCGTGATGCACCACCGGCGCGGGCGTGGCCGTCATGCCGGCCATGGCGCCGTGATCCATCTGAGCGTGATCCATGCTGCCATGCTCCATGCCGGACATCGCGGCTTGGCCGCCGCCGTGCTCCGCATGCGACATCGCACCCATCATGTCCTGCATGTCGAGCCACAGGCGCTGGTCCATCGCCGGCACCTCGGCTTCCATGCCGGCACGCGGCGCCAGCGTGCCGCGCGCGTAGCCGCTGCGGTCGATCGACTGGGCAAACAGCGTGTACGCCCGCTCCTCCTGCGGCTCGACGATCACGTCGTAGGTTTCGGCCGCCGAGATGCGGAATTCGTCGACCGCCACCGGTTGCACGTCCTGGCCGTCGGCGGCGATCACCGTCAGCTTCAGGCCGGGGATGCGCACGTCGAAGATGCTGGACGACGAACCGTTGATGAAGCGCAGCCGGACCTTCTCGCCGGGCCGGAAGATGCCGGTCCAGTTGCCGGCCGGCGTCGTGCCGTTCATCAGGTAGGTGTAGGTGTAGCCGGAGACGTCGCCCAAGTCGGTCGGGTTCATGCGCATCTGATTCCACATCCTGCGCATGGCCAGCGCCTGGCTCAGGCCCTTTTCACGCACGTCGCGGAAAAAATCCGGCACGGTGGGCTGCGCGAAGTTGTAGTAGTCGCTCTGCTTCTTGAGCTTGGCGTAGATGCGTGCGGGGTCCTCGTCGGTCCAGTCGTTGAGCATCACCACGTAGTCGCGGTCCGAGGGGTAGCGCTCGGGGCCGGCCGGCTCGATCACCAGCGGGCCGTACAACGCGTTCTGTTCCTGGAAACCCGAGTGCGAGTGATACCAGTAGGTGCCGCTCTGGCGCAGCTGGAAGCGGTACAGAAAACTCTCGCCCGGCGCGATGCCGTCGAAGCTGAGGCCCGGCACGCCGTCCATCCGGAACGGCAGGATGATCCCGTGCCAGTGGATCGAAGTGGGCACGCGCAGGCGGTTGGTCACGCGGAGGTTCACCGTGGTGCCTTCGCGCATGCGCAGCAGCGGGCCGGGCACGCTGCCGTTGACGGTGGTTGCCGAGCGCAGCGCGCCGGTGAAGTTGACGGTGCGCTCGACGATGTCCAGCGCGAAGTCGGTACCGCTCAGCATCGTGGGCTGTCCCGGGCTGGTCAGCGCCCAGGCGTTCGAGGGACGCAACAGGCCGAGGCCGGCCACCGCGCCGCCCAGGGCCACGCCCTGCACGAAACGTCGCCGCGACAGGTCGGTCGCGGGCGACGGGGAAAATGGAATCACGTTGATCTCCTTCGGGGAGGGCACCGGAGACCGGTGCCGACACGGGCCGCCGTCCACGCTCGCTGCCGTGCGGGCATGAAGGCAGGGTCGCAGCGAACGGGGATCAGGCGGCTGGCGGCCGCAGCGGCGCCGCGTGCACGACGGTGGGTGCGGACGCGAAGGGAGGGGAAACGCGCAGCGGTTCCGGCGCCACCGGCAGCAGAGCAACCAGGGCGGCCGCCGGCAGCATGCTGCCGCACGCCGCTGCGCAATGGGCCGATGTCATCGCGTCGTGCTGGCCGTGCGCATGATCCGCGCAGCAATCGGGCGCGGCCGGCATGGCGTGCTGGCCATGATCGGCCGCGTGCGCAACGGACGTCACCGGCGTGCCCTGCAGCACGTCGCCCACCATCCCGCGCGGCATGCCGTGCACCGGTGCCAGCGCGAGAATCAGCCACGCCAGCCATGCCATCGCCTGGAGGGACGGCAAGCGTGCGGCGTGGCGAACTGCGCGATTCATCGGCACAGCATAGGGTCGGTGCCGGCCGGTCTCAACTCTGGACATGGGTCCATCGGCCCGATGACCGGCCCCGCCGCCATTTGTCCGTCACCCGACGAATTACTTGGTATAACCCATGTGCAGCGTGATCTTGTCGCCGGCCTTCAGGTTCGCCACCGACGCCGGCGGGAAGTGCAGGCGCAGCGACATGCCTCCGGCGTCCGCCTCGACGATGCCGGTCTTGGTATCCACCGAGCTCACCGTGGCCGGCATCATGTGCATGCTGCCGTTCTTGTTGTGCCGCATCATCTTGTGATGCATGCCGCCCATCTGGCCCATGCTGCTCGACGCCGGTGACGGCGCCATGCCTCCCGTGTCCTGGGCGCTGACCGTGCCGAATGCCAGGCAAAGGCCGACAGCGGCCGTCGAAACAACGATTCTTGGCAGGAACTTCATGATGATTCTCCGCGCAGGTGGACGGCCGGAGCCGCACGTCCGGCCGGTTGCAACGCTGCAACAAGCGGAGCCTGCACCGGCCCATGTGCAGGAAAGGTTACGCAGTACCGGGGGAGCACGGCACCGGCCCTCTATACTGGGCGTTCCCACCCCCGTGACCGCCATGAACTACCGCCACGCCTACCACGCCGGCAACTTTGCCGACGTCCTCAAACACGTCGTGCTGCTGGCGCTGATCGAATCGCTGCAGGCCAAGCCCACGCCGTTCTGCTACATCGACACCCATGCCGGCAGCGGCAACTACCCGCTGGACGGTTTCGAGGCGGGCAAGACCGGCGAGTTCAAGGACGGCATCGCGCGCCTGCACCCGGCGGAGAAACTGCCGCCGCTGCTGCGCCGCTGGCGCGACGGCATCCTGGGCAGTGCCGACAACGCGCAGGGCCTGAAGCGCTACCCCGGCTCGCCGCTGCAAGTCGCCCGCCTGCTGCGCCCCGGCGACAGCGCCCAGTTGTGCGAGCTGCATACCGAGGAGGCGTGCAAGCTGCGCGACCTGTTCCGCGGCAACCACCAGGTGCATGTGCACGAACGCAACGGCTACGAGGCACTGAAGGCGCTGGTGCCGCCGCAGGAGAAGCGTGGCCTGGTGCTGATCGACCCGCCGTACGAGGCGCAGGATGCCGAGTACAAGCTGATCGAGCAGGCCCTGAAGCCGGCGCTGCAGCGCTGGCCCACCGGCGTCTACGCGGTGTGGTACCCGATCAAGTTGCGCAGCCAGGTGCAGCCGTTCCTGCGCCGCCTGCAGTACAGCGGAGTGAAACGCATCCTGCGCGCCGAGCTGCTCGTGCACCCGGACGACTCGCCGCTGCGCCTCAACGGTTCGGGCATGGTCATCCTCAACGCGCCATGGAAACTGGACGATGCCCTGCGCGAACCGCTGCGCGTGCTGGCCGGCCTGCTGGCACACGAACGCCCGGCCACGGTGAAACTCGACTGGCTGCTGGACGAGGCCGGCAGCCAGCTGAATACGCCCAGCCCCCTGCCTGCCTCGCGACTACCGCCCAGGCCCAACCGTCGCTAAGCTGATCGCGTCCTTCCGCGTCTGTCCAGGAACCGAAGACCATGCGCAACCGTCCCGCCTCGCTGCTGATCCGGCTCGCCTTGCCCGCCGCCCTGCTCGGGCTGGCCGCCTGCGCGCCTGCACCGATCTACAAGACCACCGGCAACGCCGTGCTCGCCACCCCCGCGCAAGTGGCGCAAACGCCGGAACACTACAGTGGCAATGAAGTCATCTGGGGCGGGCGCATCGTGCATGTCACCAACTTCCAGGACCACAGCGAAATCGAGCTGCTCGCCTACCCGCTCGACAAGTCGCAGCGTCCGCGCGCCAACGACAGCGGCAACGGCCGCTTCATCGCCGTGCTGCGCGGCTACGTCGAACCGCTCGATTACCCCGCCGGTGCGCTGATGACCGTCGACGGCAAGCTCAACGGCACCCGCGCCGGCCAGGTCGGCCAGGCGGACTACCTGTTCCCGCTGGTCGACGTGGCGCAGTCCCACGTGTGGACCGCCGAGGAAATGCAGAAGGGCCGCAGCAACGTGCACTTCGGGCTTGGCGTGGGCGTCGGCATCCGCTGAGCCGCTGCGCCGGGGCCCGCTGTTCCGGGCGCGATCCCCCGGGCGCCAGCACCCAGCCGGGAGGCCAGGCAAGCGTCCATTACAATGGCCGTCCATTCCTTGCCCAGGCCCGCGCATGTCTTCCCACGCCAACCCCATCAAGGCCATCTTTCTCGCGCTGGGCGCCAACTTCGCCATCTTCGTGGCCAAGCTCGTCGCCGCCGTGGTCACCGGCTCCGGCGCGATGATGGCCGAAGCGGTGCACTCGCTGGCCGACTGCGGCAACCAGGGTTTGCTGCTGCTCGGCATCCGCCAGGCCAAGCGTCCGCCGTCGGACGAGTTTCCGCTGGGCTGGGGCCGCGCGCTGTATTTCTGGTCGTTCCTCGTCGCGATCCTGTTGTTCAGCGTCGGCGGCATGTTCTCGATCTACGAAGGCGTGCACAAGCTCACCCACCCCGAGCCGCTGAAGTGGCCATGGCTGGCGATGAGCGTGCTGGTGTTCGGCATCGTGGTCGAAGGCATCTCGATGCGCGGATGCCTGCAGGAGGTGAACAAGGCACGGGGCGACCAGGATCTGTGGACGTGGTTTCGCGAGACCCGCTCCAGCGAATTGCTGGTGATCTTCGGCGAAGACCTGGCCGCTCTCGTCGGCCTCTGCCTGGCCGCGCTCGCGGTCGGCGCCACCATGCTCACCGGCAACCTGATGTTCGACGCCGCCGGCACCATTGCCATCGGCACCCTGCTGATCGTCGTCGCCGTGCTGGTGGCGATCGAGGTGAAGGCGCTACTGATCGGCCAGGGCGTGGAACCGCGCCGCCGCGACCAGCTGATGAGCTTCCTGGAGAACCGCCCCGAAGTCGCCGACGTCCTCAACCTGATCACCCTGCAGATGGGCACCGACGTGATGGTGGCGGTGAAGGCGCGCATGCAGCCCACCGCCAACCTGATCGATGCGATCAACACCGTAGAGGCTGCGATGAAAGCGCAGTTCGGCGAAGTGCGCTGGAGCTTCTTCGAGCCGGACAACGCGGACTGATCGCTCGCGGTCACGTCCTTCCGCCACCCCGCAAGACTCCCGGCAGATCCCATGCGCAATCCCCTGCAAGAACAACTCCTCAAGGCCGGCCTGGTGAACAAGGCCAAGGCGGCACAGGTCGTGCGCGAGCAGGCGAAGAAGCACAAGGGCAAGGGGTCGGCGGCACCGAGCATGGAACAGCTCGAGGCGCAGCGATTGCAGGCGGAGAAGGCCGAGCGCGATCGGGCGATCGCTGCGGAGCGCAATGCGCATGCGCGCACGCATGAGGCACACGCTCAAATCCGTCAGATCGTCGAGGCGCACAAGGTGCAGCGCGAGGGCGAGATCGCCTACCGCTTCACTGACGGCGACAAGATCAAGGATGTGCTGGTGAGCCCGGCGCTGCGCGCACAGCTGGCCGCCGGCTCGCTGGTGATCGTGCGCCACGGCGAAGGTTACGAGCTGCTGCCGCGCATCGCGGCCGACAAGGTGCATGAGCGCAATGCGGCGATGATCGTGCTGGACCACGGCCGCGCCACTGATGCCGGCAGCAACGACGCGGATGACGAGTACTACAAGCAGTTCGAGGTCCCCGACGATCTGATCTGGTAGAAACCCGTTGTCCCCTGCTCCCTGCCGCCCACGCCGGACACCGGGTGGTCGCCCCACCGGATGTCGGGGGTGACGCACAGCCGCTGCAACTGGGCCACGCCGAGGCCTTGGGGCGGTGGTCGTTCATGGGTTGCTCACGGGAATTCGCCCCCATTGCGACGCGTCGCGCGGGCGCCTTGTCCGTGCCACGGCCACCTTGTGGCGCAACATGAACTGGCGAAAGTGACGCCGAGGATCACCTCATCGTCATGATTCGCCAGCGGTTGCCCGTTGCATAATCATGCTGCATTGCACACAATACGCAAAAGTATGGA
>CALCWL010000612.1 GCA_937906285.1 uncultured Rhodanobacter sp.
GCGGTACTGCGCGTCGTTGGTGTCCTGGTATTCGTCCACCAGCAGGTAGCGCAGGCGCTCGCGCCAGGCGGCGCGGCACTCGTCGTCGCTTTCCAGGATGCGCAGCGGCAGCCGGATCAGGTCGTCGAAATCCACCGCGTTGAACGCGGCCAGGCGCGCCTGGTACAGCTCGTAGATCGTGGCGGCTTCGAGTTCCCGCGGGCTGCGCGCGGCGGCCAGCGCTTCCTCCGGCGTGAGGCCGGCGTTCTTGGCGCGGCCGAGCAGGTTGCGCAGGCCGAACAGCACGTCGGGCTTGGCGCCTTTCGGCGCCAGTTCCTTCACGATGCCCTCGCTGTCGTCCGCGTCCAGCACCGAGAAACCGCGGCGCAACCCGGCGCGCGCGTGCTCGATCTGCAGGAACTTCAGCCCCAGCGCGTGGAATGTGCTCACCGTGAGCGCGGCCGCATCCTCGCTCGACACCAGCTTGGCCACGCGCTCGCGCATCTCGCGCGCGGCCTTGTTGGTGAAGGTGATCGCGGCGATTTTCGACGGGTTGAGCTTTCGCCGCTGGATCAGATACGCGATCTTCTGCGTGATCACGCTGGTCTTGCCGGAGCCGGCGCCAGCCAGTACCAGCAGTGGCCCCTCGCAGTGTTCGACGGCGGCCAGTTGTTGTGGGTTGAGCATGGATCGTTGCGAGGGGTGGGACAGCGCCCGATGGTAACAGAGCAGCCGTGGGGCATAATCGAGCGAACCCAATCGACGGGGAGCCGCATGACAGCCCAGCAAGTCGAGCAGTGCGATGTGGCGGTGATCGGTGCCGGCCCCGGCGGCAGCACCGCGGCGGCGCTGCTGGCGCGTCGCGGCTACCGGGTGATCGTGCTGGAAAAGGCGCGCCATCCGCGTTTCCACATCGGCGAATCGCTGCTGCCGATGAACTTGCCGGTGTTAGAGCGACTCGGCGTGCTGGACAAGGTGCACGCGATGGGCGTGTTCAAGGCCGGCGCGGATTTCGAAGCGGACAACGAGCGCGGCTACAACGTGTTCTCGTTCGGTCGCGCGCTCGGCGACAGCCCGCCGCACAGCTATCAGGTCTGGCGGCAGGATTTCGACCAGATGCTGTGCGAACACGCGCGCGAATGCGGCGCCGATGTGCGCGAAGGGCAGCAGGTGGTGGCGGTCGAGCAGCGAGGCCCGCGCCAGGCCCGCATCGAGGTGCATGCCGACGACGGCACGCAGCACGCGATCGAGGCGCGCTACCTGGTCGACGCCAGCGGCCGCGACGCATTCCTCTCGACCAAGCACAAGCTCAAGCGCCGGAACCGTCGGCACCAGAGCGCAGCGCTGTTCAGTCGTTTCCGCCATGCTGCGCGTCGCGGTGGCGAGGACGCCGGCAACGTCAGCATCTACCGCTTCGAACACGGCTGGATGTGGATGATCCCGCTGCCCGACGGCAGCATGAGCGTGGGCGCGGTGTGCTGGCCGGAGTATCTCAAGCGCCGGCACGGCGACACGCGCGCCTTCTTGCTCGACACGTTGCGGCAGAACGCGGCGCTGTGGCAGCGCCTGCAGGGAGCCGAGCTGATCGACGAGGTGCGCGCGGCCGGCAACTATTCCTACGACTCGCGCGAAATGGCAGGGCCCGGCTGGATTCTGGTCGGCGATGCATTCGCCTTCCTCGACCCGGTGTTCTCCTCCGGCGTGTTCCTGGCGATGGATGCGGCCGAACGTGCGGTCGACGTGATCGACGGCGCGTTGCGGGAGCCGAAGCGAGAGGCGGCGCTGCAGCGGGCGCTGGAGAAGCGCCTGCGCCTGGGCATGGCGCGTTTCGCGTTCTTCATCCACCGATTCAACGAGCCGGTGATGCGGCGCATGTTCGCCGCGCCGCGCAATAGCTGGCAGCTGGAGCAGGGCGTGATCTCGATGCTTGCCGGCGACCTCTACGATCCGCCGCGCGTGCTGCGGCGGCTGCTCCTGTTCAAGCTGGTCTACGCGATCATGGTGCTGCGCAGCCCGCGCCAATGGTGGCGCGGCCATCGCCATCGGCTCGCGCAGGCGCGCGCCGAGTGAGCGCGCAGCCTACAATGACGCGTTTCCGCTGACCGATCGCCGCGCCGACGCCCAATGGCCAAGCTCTATTTCTATTACTCGGCGATGAACGCCGGCAAGACCACCACGCTGCTGCAGAGCGCGTACAACTATCACGAGCGCGGCATGCGCACGCTGATCCTCACGCCGGCGCTGGACAACCGCTTCGGCGAGGGCGTGGTCGCTTCGCGCATCGGGCTGAAGGCGAACGCGCGGCGCTTTGCCGGTGACGAGGACCTGTACGCGCTGGTCGAGGCCGACATTGCCGCGCGCGGCCCGCTGCATTGCGTGTTCGTCGACGAGGCGCAGTTTCTCGGCAAGGCGCAGGTGTGGCAGATCAGCGATGTCGTCGACCGCCTGCATATTCCCGTGCTGGCCTACGGTCTGCGCACGGATTTTCGCGGCGAGCTGTTCGAGGGCAGTCGCCACCTGCTGGCCTGGGCCGACGAGCTGCAGGAGATCAAGACGATCTGCCACACCGGACGCAAGGCCACCATGGTGGTGCGCGTGGATGAGCAGGGCCGGGCCGTCACCGAGGGGCCGCAGGTCGAGATCGGTGGCAACGAGCGCTATGTCTCGGTGAGTCGCGCCGAGTTCAAGAAGATCAGCGAAGGCCGCGGTCGCATCGAGCTGCAGCAGACGGTGTTGCCGCTGGACGACGAGCGCTGAATCCCTCCATTGCAAGGACGACCATGAGCCACCCGTTCCCCATCCCCGCCTGGCAGCGCCCGCACTGGCAGCCCAGCGAAGAGACGATCGTGCTGCAGTTCTACGTGTTCGGAAATTTCGAAGCCGTGCGCGTGCCCTCGCAGGATTACGGCAGCCCGGGCCTGCCGGCAGGGCTCACCGCGACCAATCATCGCCATGCCGATTTGCGCAGCTGGGACGGTTATCCGCTGAAGGGCGCGATGGGGCGCATGTACAAGGCCGATGCGCCGCAGGCCTTCCAGCGCGCGTTCGATGCGCCGCAGGTGATGGTGGTGCGCGGCACGCTGGCGGACAGCCCGGCCACCGGCTACCTGCGCGACACCCTGGGCGTGCTGGCGGGCATGCTCGACATCGGCGGCGTGGCCGTCCTCGATCCGCAGATCCTCAGCCTGCTCGATGCCGACGCTTGGCGCCGCCACTACCTGATCCGCGACGGTGCGCCGATCCGCCACCACCTGCTGATCCTGTGCGATGGCGAGACGGCGCCGGGGCGCTTTTGGGTGCGCACGCGCGGCATGCGCAAGTTCGGCCGCCCGGACATCAGCATCCGCGACGTGCCCGACGCCGCCGTCGATCGCGCCGGCGCGCTGTGCGAACAGATGGCCGAATTGCAGGCGCTGGGCGCGCATTTCACCGACGGGCAGGTGCTCGAAGGCGAGGGCATTCCCGCCGGCATGGTCGCGAAACTCGGCGGCGGCATGGACGAACCGCCGTTCAACAACACCTGGATCGAACTTCGCTGGAGCTGATGGCGTGAAGCGCACAAACGACGAAGCCGGCACCAGGTGCCGGCTTCGTCTGGCAGGGCGTGCGTGAAGCGCGCCCGCGGACTCAACCCACCGTGATGAAGCGCTGCGCATCGTCCATGAACGCCTTCTCGCCGAAGCCGCCTTCGTGCGAGCCAAACGGCATCTGCGCGCGCAGCTTCCACGTCGCCGGCACGTTCCATTCCTGGCGGGTCGCCTCATCCGTCACCGGGTTGTAGTGCTGCAGGCTGGCGCCCACGCCGGCCTCGGTCAGCGCCAGCCACACGGCGAACTGAGCCATGCCGCTGCTCTGCTCGGACCACACCGGGAAGTTGTCCGCGTACAGCGCGAACTGCTCCTGCAGACCCTTCACCACCGACTGGTCCTCGTAGAACAGCACGGTGCCGATACCGGCAGCGAAGCTGTCGAGCTTGGCGGCGGTGGGGGCGAACGCCTCGGCCGGCACGATCTTCTTCAGTTCCTGCTTGGTCAGCTCCCAGAACTGCTCGCTCTGCTCGCCGAACAGGATCACCGCGCGCGAACTCTGCGAGTTGAACGACGACGGCGTGTGCTTGATCGCATCCTTGACCAGGGTGGTGAGGGCGTCCTTGTCCAGCGCCACGTTGCGACCCAGCGCGTACTGGGTGCGGCGCTTCTTGAGCGATTCGATGATGGTGCTGTTCATGGGATTCCTCCGGCTTGATGGGAGTCGCCTGTGGACAACGCGCTTCAGGGAAACAGTGGCTGTCGTGTCATCAGCGTGTTCCGGTTGCGTACGATGGTCTTTCCTTCGCACGCAGCCCGCATGTCTCTGCGATTCATGCCCAACAGTCTAGGCCGGAAAGCGGATCCCGCTAGTTGGTGATTCGTGGTTAGTCTGTTTCCTCAAAGAGACAATCAATGCTGGCAATGCGGACACCAGAAGGTGGAGCGCTGGCCCAGCACGGCCTGGCGGATCGTGCTTCCGCAGACCCGGCACGGTTCCCCGGCGCGGCCGTAGACCATCAGCTCGCGGAAGAAATAGCCCGGCGCACCGTCGGGGTTGAGGAAGTCGCGCAACGTCGTGCCGCCGCGTTCGATCGCCCACGCCAGCAGGCGCTTCACTTCGGCGGCCAGTCGTCCGTAGCGCGCCCGCGACACGCCGCCCGCAGCGCGCCGCGGGTCGATGCCGGCGCGGAACAGGGCCTCGCTGGCGTAGATGTTGCCCACGCCGACCACGATCGCGTTGTCCATCAGGAACAGCTTCACCGCCGCCGTGCGCCCGCGCGAGCGGCGCCACAGCAGGTCGCCGTCGAAGGCATCGGTCAACGGTTCGGGGCCGAGGTTGGCCAGCAGTTCGTGGGTGGTGCCCGGCGCTTGCCACAGCAGGCAGCCGAAGCGGCGCGGATCGGTGAAGCGCAGGATGCGCGGCGGCTGCGCGGCCCGACGCTCCAGCGCGATGTCGACGTGGTCGTGCTTGCCCACCGGCGCGTCCGACGGCAGCACGCGCAGCACGCCGGTCATGCCCAGGTGCAGCAGGGCGCTGCCGGCGGCGGTGTGCAGCAGCAGGTATTTCGCGCGGCGTTCCACCGCGTCGATGCGCTGGCCGGGCAGCAGCTCGCCGATCTCCGGCGGGATCGGCCAGCGCAGGTCGGCGCGGCGCAGCATGACTCCGCTGACGCGTCGGCCGATCAGGTACGGCGCGATGCCGCGACGGGTGGTTTCGACTTCGGGCAGTTCGGGCACGACGGTTCGCCGCTTCAGTGCAATTCGGTGGTGCGGATTTCCGGCGAGCGTGGCATGTAGCGCGCGGACACCAGTGCCACGCGCTCGCCGACGCGCACATAGCGTTGCGGCCCGGGCACCGCATTGACGCCGAAGGCCAGCGTCTGGCCGTCCAGAGTCAATATCGCTTGCGGCGGCGCCAGGCCGATCTTCGCCGGCTCGAAGTCGCCCAGCGGGCGCCAGCTCAGCACGCGCGCGCCGGCGATGTCGGCCAGATCGCGCAGGCGGTCGTCGTCGGCCGCGCGGTGCGCCGTGCCATCGGTACGCCACCAGTGGCCGTCGCTGCGCTTCTCGTAATGCAGGGTGGCGGCATCGGGCAGGGCGAGGCTGATGTGGCTGATCGCGGCCGGATCGAGCGTGGTCAGCGCGCCGTTCGCATGGCTGGCGTCGCGCTGCCATTGCCACAGTGCCAGCCCGAGCAGCACGGCCACGGTGGCGAGCAGCAACCAGCGTTGCCGGGCAGCACGTTTCATCATTCAGCGCCGCCGTCGGCGCCACACGATGACGCCGCCGATCAGCAGCAGCAGCAGCGGCAGGCCGAACAGGAAGCCGAAGCTCAGCACGTTCAACTCGCCCTGCGAGATTTCCAGCAGACGGTCCGGCGCGCCGCGCGGCGGCACGTCGACCAGCTTGTCGTCGCCCAGCAGCCAGTTGAACACCCGCTCGCCCAGCGCGCGGTTGCCGCCGTTGCCGAGGTAGGTGTTGGAGAGGAAATCGCCGTCGCCGATCACCACCGCGCGCTGCTCGCTCTTGTCCGGGCTGGGCGACAGCCGGCTCAGCGCGAAGCCGAAATCCAGCGGGCCTTTCAGCTCGCCGGCGTCGGCGTCGTAGCGGATGTCCGAGCTTCTGGTGTTGTCGATCGGCTGGAACTCGGTCCAGCTCTGCGGGCTGGAGCGCAGGAAGGCGTGCGTCGCCCAGCCCGTGCGCGCCACCTCGGCCAGCGCCGAGACCTGCGGAAACAGCGTGGTGAGCTGGAAGCCGCGGGTGATCGCCTGCGGCGGGTAACTGCCCAGCGCGAGCATGCGCGGATCGTGCAGGCCCAGCGCCGAACCGGAGCCGTCCACCAGCACGCCCGGCAGTACGCGCACGCCCAGCACGTCGGCCAATGGCTTGAGCCCGAGTTCGTCGTTGGCCGGCTCGGTGAGCCACAGCAGATTGCCGCCGGCCTGCACGTAATCGACCAGCGCGTGCACCGCGCCCGGCGCGAGCGGCACCGTGGGACTGGCCAGCACCACCAGGTCGGTGTGCGCAGGCACCGCGCCCACCTGCGAGAAGTTGAGCGGCACCGCGCGCATGCCGCGGCTTTCCAGCTGCGCCATGAAGGTGCCCATGTCGGCATTCGCCTGGCCGTCGGCGCGGCGTTCGTCGTCGCCGGTGACGAAGGCGACGATGCGGTCGTTGCCGCGCTGCAGCCGCTCCAGCGCGTTGGTCAGGCTGCGCTCGGACAACTCGTCCAGGCGTTGCTCGTGGCCCTGGTAATGCAGGATCAGCGCGCCGTCGACGGTGATCCCCAGCTCGCGCATCTTCGCCGGATCCAGCTGCGGGTCGACGAAGCGCAGGCTGATGTCGCGCTTCACCATCTGGTAGCGCTGCAGGAAGCCGGCAATGGTCTGGCGCAGGTCGCCCTGCGGGCTGGCGTAACTGACGATGTCCACCGGGCCTTCGAGCTTCGCCAGCACCGCGCGACTTGCCGGCGACAGACTGACGCGACCGTTCGCGGTCCAGTCCATCACGTAGGCATGGCGCGTGCCGAGGTAACCGACGGCGGCGCAGCCAAGCAGCAGCAGCAGCGCGAACAACCAGCCGTCCAGACGTCTGAACATGTTGTGCATCAGCCGCGCTCCCGCTCGGTGGACAGGTGGCGCGTGGCCAGCGCCAGCGAGAGGCAGATCAGCAACGCGAACCACAGCAGGTCGGCGCTGGAGACCAGGCCGCGCAGCAGCGGTTGCACGTGCGTGCTCATCGCCAGCCAGTTGATCGCGCCGCCGTCAATGCCGGCCATCTGCGCACCCAGGTTCACGCTCCACAGCGCCAGGCCCAGGATCAGCGCGGCGGCCGCGGCGATCGCCGGGTGGCTGGCGAAGCTGGAACAGGCCAGGCCCAACGCGGCCAGCGCGGCCAGCATCAGGGCCAGGCCGACGGCGGCGGCGGCGAGTTTGCCCCAGTCCAGGTCGGTGGCGTGCGCCAGCGTCAGCGGCATGGCCAGGGTCAGCGCCAGCCACAGCGTCAGCCAGCCGAGCAGGGCGAGGTACTTGCCGAGCACGATGCGCGATGCCGGCACACCGGCGGCGAACAACAGCGGCAGCGTGCCGCTGCGGCGTTCGCCGGCGATCGCCGACATGGTCAGCAGCGGCACCACCAGGAACGCCAGTTGCGCCAGCTGGCCCAGCAGCGGCACCGCCACCAGATCGGTGAAGCCGGGGCCGTCGGGCAGGGCGGCGCGCTGGACCTGGCCGGCCAGGAAACTGCCCAGCAGCACGGTGAAGTTCCAGCCCAGCCAGGCCAGGGTCAGCGCGGCCAGTACCCAGGCCAGCGGACGCACCAGCAGGCGACGCCATTCCAGGCGGGCAACTGCCAACGCGCTCATGCGGCCTGCGCCGGGCGCGGGTTCATCGCGATCTCGAAGAAGCGCCGTTCCAGCGCCGCATGATCGCCGGCCTCGACCGTGCCTTCGTGCTGCAACGCGCCCTCATGCAGGATCGCCACGCGATCGCACACCGCGGTGACTTCGGCCAGCACATGCGTGGACAGGATCACCGCGGTGCCGGCGGCGGCCTGTTCGCGGATGAGGCTGCGCAGCGCGGCCACCTGCACCGGGTCGAGTGCGTTCGCCGGTTCGTCCAGCACCAGCAGGGCTGGGCGGTGCACCAGCGCGCAGGCCAGTCCCAGCCGCTGGCGCTGGCCCTGCGACAGCACGCCGGCCAGGCGCCGCGCCAGCGGTTGTAGCTCCAGCCGCTCGACGATCGCGTTGCGCGCCGCGCGCAAGGCGGCGCCGCGCAGGCCGCGCAGGCGGGCGTGGGCGTCCAGGTGTTCGATCACGTTCAGCTCCGGCCACAGCGGCGCACGCTCGGGCAGCCAGCCGATCCCCGTGCGCGCGAGCTCCGGTCGCTCCAGAAAATCCTCGCCGTTCAGCTTGATGGCGCCGGTGTCGGGTCGCAGCGCCCCGGCGATCATCGACAAGGTGGTCGACTTGCCGGCGCCATTGATTCCGAGCAGGCCCAATACCTGGCCGCGGAGCAGGCTCAGGCTGAGATCGCGCACGGCAACACGACCGGCGCGGCGGCGTGCGACGTGGTCCAGCTGCAGGGTGGGCGGCGGGTCGGCGGGGATGATCGTGGTCATTGTCTGATTGTCACGGCGCCCCCATGGTTAAACAACAGGTGATCGCGAGCGGTGCCAACCAACACCGGTTTCACTCCCGCCTCTTGACAGACTGTTATGCTCATGAATTGCCCATGCTGGCGGGGATGGGGTTTTCCCC
>CALCWL010000613.1 GCA_937906285.1 uncultured Rhodanobacter sp.
AGCGCGATGCCGATCGAGGCGGAGGTGAAGATCTCCTTGGTGCCCAGCCGGAACGGCGTCTGCAGCTCGTGGATGATGCGTTCGGCGATCAGCGAGGCCTTGTCGGTCTCGGTGATGCCCTCCAGCAACACGGCAAACTCGTCCCCGCCCAGCCGCGCGACCACGTCGCGGGTCTTCAGGCAGGCGCGGATGCGGCCGCCGACCTGGAACAGCAGGTCGTCGCCGATCAGGTGGCCGACCGAGTCGTTGATGACCTTGAAGCGGTCCAGGTCGATGAACAGCACGGCGAACTGTTCCTCGCGGTTCGCCCCGTAGCGCTGCATCGCCTGCTCCAGCCGCTGCAGCAGCAAGGTGCGGTTGGGCAGGCCGGTAAGCGAGTCGTGCAGGGTCTCGTACTTCAGCCGGCGCTCGACACGCTCGCGTTCGGCGATCTGTTCGCGCAGGTCGCGGTTGGCCAGCGCCAGCGCGCGCGTGCGCTCGGTGACGCGGCGCTCGAGCCCGGCGTTGGCCTGCTTGAGCGAATGGGCCGCCTGCTTGCGCTGCAGCGCATTGGCGACGTGGTAGCTGACGAAGGTCAGCAACTCCTGGTCGCGCTCGCTGTAGTTGTGCGCCGGCGAATAGCTCTGCAGGGTGAGCACGCCCTTGGCTTTGCCGCCCCAGATCAGCGGCACGCCCAGCCAGCACACCGACGGCGCGCCGAAGTGGGCAATCTCGCCCGCGGCGTGCAGCTTGTCGATCAACTCGGGAGTGGCCAGCAGCGGACGGGCGGTGCGCAACACGTACTCGGTGGCGCCGCGGCCATGCACGCGCGCCGGCCGCACGCGATCGACCTCGTCGACCGAATAGGGGAACGTCAGCTGGTCGGTCTCATCGTCCAGCAGCGCGATGTAGAAGTTGCGCGCGTACAGCAGGCCGCTGATGACCTGGTGCACGGCGGCGTAGAACTTGTCCAGGCTTTCCGAGGTGCTGGCCAGTTCGGCGATGCGGAACAGCGCGGCCTGCAGCCGCTCGCCGCGCTGACGCTGCAAGACCTGCTGGCGCAGCACGCGGTTGGCCTCGCGCAGTGCCGCGGTGCGGTCGGTCACGCGGCGGCCCAGTTCCAGGTGCGCCTCGCGCCGTTCCAGCGCGGTCTGCACGTGTTGGGCCACGTAGTTGAGCAGCTCCATGTCGTGGCGCGTGTAATGCGTGTCCGAGCGGTAGCTCTGCACCACGATGCCACCCACCACGTGCCCGTCGCGCAGCATGGGCACGCCCAGCCAGTCCTCGCAGCGTGCGCCGAACAGGCGGAAGCGCTCGCCGATCTGCTTCACCAGATCGTCGAGCGAACCCATCATCGGACGCCCTTCGCGCAGCAGGTTCCAGGTCAGGCTGTATTCCATCTCCTGCAGCGGCATCGGCTGGTTGAGCACAGGCAGATCGGTGTCGACGATGTCCACGCAGTAGGTGAAGCGGATCTGGTCGGTGGCCGGGTCGTACAGCACGATGTAGAAGTTTTCCGCGTACATCAGGCTGCTGACGATCGCATGCAGCGAGCGCATCATCTCCGGCATGTCGTGCTCGGCGCTGGCCTGGTCGGCAATCGCATACAGCGCGCGCTGCAGGCGCTCGGCCAGCGCCAGGCGGGAGATTGCTTCGTACAGGCGGCTGGTCTCGGCCAGCTGGCGCAGGCGGATGTCGGCCAGGCGGCCCAGCCATTGCAGCGACTCGCGCGCGGTGGGGGCCAGCGGGGGCTCGTCCCATGCCAGCGACAAGGTGTGCGTGGCCTGCGGGTCCTCGGCCAGATCCAGCCATTTCTCGTCGTGGCCGCCGGTGTCGTCGAGGGCGCGCCAGTGCAGGCGGCCGCGGATGCCGAGCTGGCCCAGCATCAGCTCGCAGATTTCCATCACGCCGGTCGCGTCGACCGCCTCGAACAGGCGTTCCACGGCGCCGCTCAGGGTCGCGACGTCCGGGGCCGCGCGCGGCGGCTGGGAAGGTCGGATCGTCGGGCTGGCGCTCATGGCTGGTGGTCGGTTCCGGAACGATTTGACGGATCGACGTCAAAAGGCCTTTATACAGGGTGGGCCGCCGCTGCTGCCAGCGGGATCATAGCGGGAACCTGGCCCGGTCGAACGGGTCAAAGCTTGACACAGCAACCCATGCAACTGTGCGCTGGAGCGGGTTTTGGGCTGTTAGCAAAACGTAAAATGAGTTATCATTCCCATCGCACGACATCCACGCGAGCCGTGTTCGTATCAGTCTTGGAGTTCCGTTCAAAAGCCATGCGTCGCCTGCCTGCCATGCTGTCGATTTTCCTGCTGCCGCTAGCGGCAGCCGGGCAATCCGTGGGCGGCGATGCGGCGCAGGCCGCGCAGTTGCTGGCGCAGTCGCAGAACGGTGCGCAGCTGACGAATGCCGATCCGGCCGGTTCCGGCGTGACCGTACCGCTGTGGCGCGACAGCCATGGCCGCATGCTGATGCTCAAGGCCGATCGCGGCAGCGCGAACGACTCCGCCACGTCCCTGTATTCGCCGCTGTTGCTGCAGCCGCTCGATGCCGGCGACGCGATGGCGGCCGGCCTGCAGTACGGCGTCGGCCCGTTGCAGGCGCATGCGCAGGTCAGTCAGCGCTCGTGGCTCAACCACGGCACGCGGGTGTTCGGCAGCGAAGTGGGTGCCACCTACGACGCCGGCGATTACAGCGTCGGCGTGAGCGTGGGCACCACCAGCACGCCGCATCGCAACGCGCCGCTGCCGCGTGTGCTGCCGGGTACAGCACCAGGCGGTCTGTACAGTTTCGACAGCAGCAACCAGCTCAATGCGCGGGGCCGGCTGGCCCTGGGCAAGCAGACCGGCATCGATCTGGGCGCCAGCGTGGGCCGCGTGCACCTGCTGCCGGGCAACCTGCTCGGCGTCAACGTGCTCGACCAGAAGGCCCTGAGTTTCGGGGTCGACCACGGCCCGCTGAGCGGCATGCTGACCGGCCGCACCATGCAACCTGAAGCGGGTGTGCCCGGCAGTCTGTACGGCGACCGGCGCTGGAACAGCATCGATCTGGGCGTGACCTGGCGCCTGCCGTGGCGCGGCTCGTTGAGCGTCGGCGCGCAGAATCTGTGGTCGTCCGGCACGCCGGCGAACACGCCGGTCGGCCCGGAGCCGGACCAGTCGCGCACGCCTTACGTGCA
>CALCWL010000614.1 GCA_937906285.1 uncultured Rhodanobacter sp.
CTGGCCTACGCGCTGAACCTGCTGCTGATGACGCACTACGAGCTGCCGCGCCTGCCGCTGGCCTACCTGCCGATCGGCGCCATCGCGTTGTGGCTGCTCGGCCAGCTCGCCGTGCTCGGCCCCGCGCTGCGCGCCGCGGCGGTGCCGCCGGTGGTGGCGACGAGGGGATAGAGGTGCCGCGAATGGAGAATCGGGAATCGCAAAGCCGCGACGCTTCACGCTTTGGCTTTTCCTGTTCTCCATTCCCGATTCTCCATTCCCGGCTCCATGCATTCCGGCACGGGCTGACCGCCCCTCGACGCGATCACAATCCATCCCATCCATTCACCACGCCCCAAAGGACGCTGCCGATGAAAACCCTGCCGTTGTTGATCTGCCTGGCCCTCGCGGGCTCGGTGACCCTGGCCGCTCCGCTGCAGGCGGCGCCCGCCGCGCAGTCCATCGCCAAGGGCGACGTGGCCAGTCGCGTGCAGGCCCTCAACGCGCTGCTCGCCGAGCAGTGGCAGTACACGCTGAAGAACAGCCCCGAGTTCGCCACCATCCTCGGCGACCTGCGCTACAACGATCGCTGGAGCGATGCCTCGCTGACGCATCTGCAGGCCGACCATCAGGCGACCCAGGATTTCCTCAAGCGCTTCGAGGCGATCGACACCAGCGGCTTTGCCGACAGCGACAAGCTGAACCAGCAGCTGATGGTGCGCCAGCTGAAGGACTCGTTGCGCTCCTACGACCTCAAGCTCTACGAGATGCCGCTGGACCAGATGAGCGGCGTGCACATCGCGCTGGCCGGCTTCGTCAGCTCGATCCCGTTCGACAGCACCAAGGAGTACGACGACTACCTGGCGCGCCTGAAGGCGGTGCCGACGCTGTTCGACCAGGTCACTGCGGTGGCGCGCAAGGGCATGGCCGACAAGATGATGCCGCCGAAGTACCTGCTGGAAAAAGTGGTCAAGCAGATCGCCAGCATCCAGCAGCCGGCCGGCATGGACAGCGTGTTCGCCGAGCCGCTGAAGCATTTCCCCAAATCGGTCTCGGCGGCCGACCAGAAGCGCCTGTATGACGCCATCCTCGCCGCGATCGACCACGACGTGCGCCCCGCCTACGCGAAGCTGGGCAAGTTTGTCGCCGACGACTACGCGCCGCACGGGCGCAGCCAGCCCGGCGTGTGGAACCTGCCCAATGGCGAGGCGATCTACCGCTTCCAGGTCGAGCAGATGACCACCACCCACGAGACCCCGCAGCAGATCCACGAGATCGGCCTGGCCGAGGTCAAGCGCATCGAGGGCGAGATGACCAAGATCGCCCACGCGCAGGGCTTCAAGGACCTGGCCAGTTTCCGCGCCTCGCTGAAGACCAATCCGAAGACGCACGCCACCTCGCGCGAGGACATCCTCGACCGCTATCGCGGCTACATCGCCGGCATGGAGCCGGAGCTGCCCAAACTGTTCGGGCGCCTGCCCAAGACCGAGGTTGTGGTCAAGCCGGTGGAGAAGTTCCGCGAGAAGGAGGCCGCGGCGGCCGAATACCATCAGGGCACGCCGGACGGCTCGCGGCCCGGGCAGATCTTCGTCAACACCGGCGATTTCGCCAACCGCAGCGTGCTGACCATCGAATCCACCGCCTACCACGAGGGCATTCCGGGCCATCACCTGCAGATCTCGATCGCGCAGAGCCTGCCCAAGCTGCCGCCGTTCCGCCAGCAGGCCGGCTACACCGCCTATGTCGAGGGCTGGGCGCTGTATGCCGAGCAGCTGGGCAAGGAGGTGGGCTTCTACAAGGACCCGCTGTCCGACTACGGCCGCCTGTCCGATGAGCTGCTGCGCGCCGATCGCCTGGTGCTCGACACCGGTGTGCACTACAAGCACTGGACGCGCCAGCAGATGGTCGATTTCTTCCACGCCCATTCCAGCGAGGACGAGCCCGACGTGCAGGCCGAGACCGACCGCTACATCACCTGGCCCGGGCAGGCGCTGGCGTACAAGACCGGCGAGCTGAAGATCCTGGCGTTGCGCGCGCGAGCCAAGCAGGCGTTGGGCGACCAGTTCGACATCCGCGCCTTCCACGACGAGATCCTCGGCGGCGGCGCGCTGCCGCTGGACGTGCTGGAGGAACGCGTCAACGACTGGATCGCCGCGGTCAAGGCCGGCAAGGCGCCGGCGCATCCGGTGGCGATCTAGCCGGTTGGCAACGCGCAGGGCGGGCACCGCCCGCCGGCGGCTCCGTCGCAGGGCAGTGGCGGGCAGTGCCCGCCCTGCGTGCTGCCGGCCAGGCTGATCGATCATGCCATCGGGGCTTGCATAGCCCGATGGTCATGGCAACCTTGTGGGCCTGAGCGGCATCCATGCCCGCATGTGCAGAAAGCGAATGACCCGAACCGTACTCATCATCGACGACAATCCCGCGGTGGGCGAGGCGCTCTCGCTGGCGCTGTCGCTGCACGAGATCCGCCCCCTGACGGCGCTGACGCCGGAAGACGGCCTGGCCGTGCTGGAGCGCGACGCCGTCGACGTGGTGATCCAGGACATGAACTTCACCGCCGACACCACCTCGGGCGAGGAGGGTGTGGAGCTGTTCCGCGCGATCCGCGAGCGCCATCCCGATCTGCCGGTGATCCTGCTCACCGCCTGGACGCACCTGGAAACCGCGGTGGAGCTGGTCAAGGCCGGCGCCGCGGACTACCTGGCCAAGCCGTGGGACGACCACAAGCTGCTGGCCACGGTGGAGAACCTGCTGGAGCTTTCCGAATCCAGCCGCGAGCTGACCCGCAGCCGGCGCGAGCGGCGTCAGCGGCGCGAGCAGTTGCGCAGCAAGTACGACCTCGACGGGCTGGTGTTCGCTTCCGAAGCGATGGGGCGCACGCTCAACCTGGCCTGCCAGGTGGCCCGTTCCGACGTGCCGGTGCTGATCACCGGCCCCAACGGCAGCGGCAAGGAGCGCATCGCCGCGATCGTGCATGCGAATTCGGCGGTGAAGCGCGGCCCGTTCGTCGCGGTCAACTGCGGCGCGCTGCCGGGCGAGCTGATCGAGGCGGAACTGTTCGGCGCCGAGGCCGGTGCCTACACCGGCGCCAACAAGGCGCGCGAGGGCCGCTTCGAGCTCGCCGACGGCGGCACGCTGTTCCTGGACGAGATCGGCAACCTGCCGCTGCCCGGCCAGATGAAGCTGCTGCGCGTGCTGGAAACCGGGCAGTTCGAGCGGCTCGGCTCCGGCAAGACGCGCCAGGCCAAGGTGCGCGTGCTCAGCGCCACCAACGCCGATCTCAAGGCGATGATCCAGGCCGGCACCTTCCGCGAGGATCTGTATTACCGGCTCAACGTGATCGAGGTGAACCTGCCGCCGCTCACCGAGCGCACCGACGACATCCTGCCGTTGGCGGAATTCTTCCTCGACGGGCGCGCCGAACTGGGCGATGCCGCGCGCGAGGCGATGCAGCGCTATCCGTGGCCGGGCAACGTGCGCGAGCTGAAGAACGCGATCGAGCGCGCCGCCCTGCTGGCTGGCGGCAACCCGATCACGCCGGAGCTGCTCAACCTGCCGCAGCATGCGGCAGCCGGCAATCGCAACCTGGACGAACCCAGCCGCGACGCGGTGGAGGATGCCTTGCAGCATGCCGGCGGCGTGGTCAGTCGCGCCGCGCAGCAGCTGGGCCTGTCGCGCCAGGCGCTGTACCGGCGGATGGAGCGCTACGGGCTGGCCACCTCGGACTGAGCGGGGCGGGCTTGCCGCCGCGCAGGTGGCGGACAAAGATGCGCGATCGAGAGGACGGAGGTGGGCGATGAAGTTTCGAGGTCTGTTGATCCCCTGCGCGATGGTGCTGGCCGGCGCCGTGGCGGCGCAATCCACCGCGCCGCAAAGCGCCTCGCGCGACGATCGCTGGGATGCCGCGCCGCCGGCGGCCAGCTCGACCAGCTACCGCAGCGCACCGGCGTTGCCCGGCGGCGACGCCCATGGCGTGTTCCGCTTCAAGCGGGCGGGGCATCAGGGCCCCGCCTATGCGCCGCCGCCGCAGGCCAACGACAAGGCCGCCGTGATGGGCAAGTCGCGGCCGTGGCAGAACGGCCGGCCGCCAGTCGATTGCGCGATGCAGCCGAGAGCGGCGGAATGCCCCTGATGCGATGGGCGCGCGGGCCGCGGTCGGCACCGGCCACCGTGCGCAGCGGCCGGAGCGACGCCCCATGTGGCAACAGCTGAACTCGCTGCGCGCGCGGCTGAGCCTGCTGCTGGTCGCCGCCGGCGTGGTCGGGGCGCTGATCCTTGTCGGCGTCACCCGCTGGCCGCTGCCGCAACTGCTCGCGTGGTTGCACGGCAGTGCGACCGGTCCCGGCGAGGCCGCGCCGGCCGCAGTCGCCGCGGCCACGCCGTCGCAGGACGTCTACATCGCGCTGGCGGTCGGAGGGGTGCTGCTGGTGCTGGCCGCGATCTGGCTGGCCGGGCGGGCGCTGGATCCGGTGAGCCGCCTGCTGCGGGCCCTGGAAGGGGCGGTGGCCAGTTATCGCGACGGCGATTTCAGCTTCTCCATCGCGGCCAACCGACGTGACGAACTGGGCAAGCTGATCCGCATGCACAACGAGCTCGGTCACACCTTGCGCGAGCAGCGCCAGCACCTGGCGCAACGCGAGCTGCTGCTGGACACGGTGGTGCAGAACACCCCGGTGGCGCTGGTGCTCACCGATGCCGCCGGCCGCGTGGCCTACGCCAATATCGCCTCGCGCCACCTGTTCAACGAGGGGCGCAGCCTGGCCGGGCTGGATTTTGCCGAACTGCTGGCCGAGGCGCCGCAGGTGCTGCGGCAGGCGGTGGACAGCGGCGAGGACGCGCTGCTCACGGTGGACATGGACGGCAGCGACGAAACCTTCCACCTGTCGCAGCGCGCGTTCCGGCTGCAGGGCAGGCCGCATCGGCTGCACTCGTTCCGGCGCATGACGCGCGAACTCTCGCGGCAGGAGGTGGCGACCTGGAAGCGCGTGATCCGGGTCATCAGCCACGAGCTCAACAACTCGCTGGCGCCGATCTCCTCGCTGGCCCATTCGGGCGCGGAGCTGGCGCGGCGCGGCGACGTCGATCGCCTGCCCAGCGTGTTCGCCACCATCGGCGAACGCGCCCGCCACCTGCACGGCTTCATCGCCGGCTATGCCAGCTTCGCCAAGCTGCCGACACCGCGAGCGGTCGCGGTGGAATGGGCGACGTTCCTGGAGGGCCTGTCGCTGCACTGCCGCTATCGTCTGGCCTCGGCCGTGCCGGAGCGGCCGGGCTGGTTCGATGCCGCACAGGTGGAGCAGGTGTTGATCAACCTGATCAAGAACGCGCACGAAGCCGGCGGCCCGGACGACGAGGTCACGCTGTCGATCCACGATGTCGGTGGCGAGATGCGCGTGGAAGTGGCCGACCGCGGCCCGGGCATGAGCGAGACGGTGCTGGCGCAGGCGCTGCTGCCGTTCTATTCGACCAAGCGCTCCGGCACCGGCCTGGGCCTCGCGCTGGCGCGCGAGATCGCCGAGGCGCACGGCGGGCGCGTGTTGCTGGCCAACCGCGAGGGCGGCGGGCTGCGCGTGACCTTGCTGTTGCCGACCGCCAAGGCGCCGCCGCGTGGCTGATCACGGACGCGCGGGCTTGTCTCCCGGTCCGGCCAGCCCGGAAAAGTCCGCGCTGGAGGTCTGGTCGAGTTTCCTGCGCTGCGATTGCAGCGGTTCGCCGGTGACCTGGAACCACACGTTCTCGGCGATGTTGGTGGCGTGGTCGCCGATGCGCTCGATGTTCTTGGCCATGAACAGCAGGTGCGTGCACGGGGTGATGTTGCGCGGGTCTTCCATCATGTAGGTCAGCAACTGGCGGAAGTAGCCGGTATAGGCCTCGTCCAGCACGGTGTCGTTCTTCCACACCGCGTGCGCGCGCTCGGCATCGCGCTCCTGGTAGGCCGCGAGCACCTCGCGCACGCCGGTGGCCGCCAGCCGCGCCAGGTGTTCCAGGCCCCTGGCCGGCTGCACCGGGGCCACCATCGACAGGGGGATCGAGCGTTTGGCCACGTTGGCGGCGTAATCGCCGATGCGCTCGATGTCGGCTGCCGTGCGCAGCGCGGCGAACACGTTGCGCAGGTCGCCGGCCATCGGCGCGCGCAAGGCCAGCAGACGCACCACGTCGTGGCTGATGTCGTGCTCCATCTGGTCGATCGTGTCGTCGTTGTCGACCACGCGCTGCGCGGCGCGCTCGTCGCGCCGCTCGACCACGTCGATCGCCGCCTCCAGCTGCTTCACCGACAACTCGCCCATGCGCACGATCTCGGCGGTGAGCCGGCTCAGTTCGTTGTCGTAGCTCTTGATGATGTGGTCTGTGCCAGTGCTCATGATGTGCCTCTGCTTGTTCCTTCTCCCTTGGGGAGAAGGTGCCCCGAAGGGGCGGATGAGGGTTCGGGGCGGAGCGAAGCATCGCGCTTCGCCCGGACCCTCACCCCAACCCCTCTCCCATGGGGAGAGGGGCTTTCAGTCGATTAGCCAAACCGCCCGGTGATGTAATCCTCGGTCTGCTTCTTGTCCGGCTTGGTGAAGATTTTCTCGGTCTTGTCGAACTCGATCAGCTCGCCCAGGTACATGAAGGCGGTGAGGTCGGAGACCCGGGCGGCCTGCTGCATGTTGTGGGTGACGATGACGATGGTGAACTCGCTTTTCAGCTCCTCCACCAACTGCTCGATGCGGCCGGTGGCGATCGGGTCGAGCGCCGAGGTGGGTTCGTCCAGCAGCAGCACCTCCGGCTTCAGCGCGATCGCGCGGGCGATGCACAGGCGCTGCTGCTGGCCGCCGGAGAGGCCCAGCGCGCTCTCGTGGTGGCGGATGCCGTAGGCCACGTTCTCGAAGATCGTCATCGGGAACGGCACCGGCTTCTGGAACACCATGCCGATCTTGCTGCGCAGGCGGTTCATCGAATAGCGCGGGTCGAGGATGTTCTCGCCGTCGAGCAGGATCGAGCCGGTGGCCCGCAGCTTCGGGTAGATCGCGTAGATGCGGTTGAAGATGCGCAGCAGGGTGGACTTGCCGCAACCGGATGGCCCGATGATCGCGGTGACCTGCTTCTCGGGGATATCCATGTCGATGCCTTTCAGCGCATGGAAGTCGCCGTAGTGGAAATGCAGGTCGCGCACGGTGAACTTGGGCGACGCCACCGGCAACGGCCGGGCGGCGAGGGCGGGATCAGTCATGGGACACCTTGGTGCGGGAAAGGATCAGGCGCGAGGCCAGGCTCAGCAGCAGCACGAACATGGTGATCACGAACGCGCCGGCCCAGGCCAGCGCGTGCATCGCCTCGCCCGGATCGTTGGCGTACTGGTAGATGATCTGCGGCAGGCTGGACATCTTCTCCATCGGGTTGATGGCCATGTAGTTGTTGCCGAACGCGGTGAACAGCAGCGGCGCGGTTTCGCCGCTGATCCGCGCCAGCGCCAGCAGCACGCCGGTGATGATGCCCGAGCGCGCGGCGCGGATCAGGATCTGCAGGGTCAGCTTCCACTGCGGCACGCCCAGCGACAGCGCCGCCTCGCGCAAGGTGGACGGCACCAGCCGCAGCATCTCGTCGGTGGTGCGCACGATCACCGGCAGCGCGATCAGCGCCAGCGCCACGCCGCCGGCGAAGCCGGAGAAGGTGGTGTTGCCGTGGGTCAGCGCCGTGCTGGGCAGCACGATGATGGTGTAGACGAACAAGCCCATCACGATCGACGGCGCCGACAGCAGGATGTCGTTGAGGAAGCGGATCGACTCCCCCAGCTTCGTGCGGTTGGCGTACTCGGCCAGCCAGGTGCCGGCCAGCACGCCGATCGGCGTGGCGATGCCGATGCCGATGAAGTTGATGATCAGGCTGCCGGCCATCGAGTTCAGCAGGCCGCCGTCCTCGCCATAGGCGGTGATTTTGGTGAACAGCTTCAGGTCCAGCGCGCTGATGCCCTGGCGCAGCGTTTCCCACAGGATCCAGGCCAGGAACGCCAGTCCCACCAGGGTGGCCAGCATGCTCATCGTCATCGCCAGCGCATTGGTGATCCGCCGGCGCAGGTAGAGCGCGCTCATCAGCGTCCCTCCTTGCTGGCCAGACGGCGCAGCATCAGCCTGGCGATCAGCAGCACGATGAAGGTGACCACGAACAGCAGGAAGGCCAGCGCCATCAGCGCGGACTTCTGCAGGCCGACGGCTTCGCTGAACTGGTTGGCGATGGTCGAGGCGATCGAGGTGCCGGGGTCGAGCAGCGAGGCCGACAGCTGCATCGCGTTGCCCAGCACGAAGGTCACCGCCATGGTCTCGCCGAGCGCGCGGCCGAGGCCGAGGAAGATGCCGCCGATCACCGCCGAGCGGGTGTACGGCAGCACGATGTCCCACGACACCTCCCAGGTGCTGGAGCCGAGCGCATAGGCCGATTCCTTCAGCCGCGTCGGCACGGTCTGGAACACCTCGCGCATCACCGAGGAAATGAACGGGATGATCATGATCGCCAGCACGATGCCGGCGACCAGGATGCTGGCGCCGAACGGATAGCTGCTGCCGAACAGCTTGCCCACGAACGGCACGTGCTCGGCCACCCACGACAGCTGGCCGTCGTCGGGCTGGTTGCCGAGGTTGTTGGTCAGCCACGGCTTGACGTGTTCGGCGAAGAACGGGGCGAAGATGAACAGCCCCCACATGCCGTAGATGATCGAGGGGATGCCGGCCAGCAGTTCGATCGCCGAGGCCACCGGCGTGCGCAGCCAGGCCGGCGCCACTTCGGAAAGGTAGACCGCGATGCCGAAGCTGATCGGCACCGCGATCAACAACGCGATGAACGAGGTGGCGAGGGTGCCGTACACCGGCACCAGAGCGCCGTAGACCTCGTTGCCCGGGTCCCATTCGGAGCTGACCAGGAAATGCCAGCCGAACGTGGCGAAAGCGTCGCGCCCGCCCCACAAGGTGGCCGCGGCGGCGCCGAGCAGGGACGCCAGCACCAGCAGCGCGCAAGCCTTCAACAGCCAGCGGAACAGCCGCTCGTGACGGGCGTCGCGGCGGCTGCGCTGTTCGAGGATGTCGGTGGTGGCGGTCGTCATGAGGGATTATTTGGCCGGCTCGTGATGAAACAAACCCCGTTCGCCACGAGCGTAGCGCAGCGGAGTCGAAGGGTGGTCCCCTTCGACTCCGACCCTGCGGCCATGCACTCAGGGCGAACGGGGTGGGCGGTGGCTGCGATCAAGCCATCAATGCTTGAACTCGGCCGCCCAGTAGGCCTCGATCTGGCTGACCAGCGACGCCGGCAACGGCACGTAGTCGAGTTCGCTGGCGGCCTGCTGGCCGTGCTCCAGCGCGTACTTGAAGAAGTCGAAGGCGACCTTGCTGTTGCCGGCGTTCTTCGGCGTCTTGTACATGATCATCCAGGTGGTGGCGGTGATCGGCCACGCCTGCTCGCCCGGCGCGTTGGTCATGATCAGGTTGAAGTCCTTCGCGCTGGCCCAGTCGGCTGTCGCGGCGGCGGCGGCGAAGCTGGTGGCGGTCGGCGAGACGATGTTGCCGGCGGCGTTCTTCAGCTCGACCCAGCTGATCTTGTTCTTCACCGCATAGGCGTATTCGACGTAGCCGATCGAGCCCTTGATCTGGCGCACGTACTGCGACACGCCTTCATTGCCCTTGCCGCCCACGCCGGTCGGCCATTCCACGGCGGTGCCGAACTTGACCTTGCTGGCCCACTCCGGGCTGACCTTGGACAGGTAGTTGGTGAAGTTGAACGAGGTGCCCGAACCGTCCGAGCGATGCACCACGGTGATCTTGCCGGCCGGCAGGGCGAGGCCCGCGTTCAGCGCGGCGATCTTCGGATCGTTCCAGTTCCTGATCTTGCCCAGGAAGATGTCGGCCAGGGTGGCACCGTCCAGCTTGACTTGGCCAGCCTGCACGCCGGCGATGTTGACCACCGGCACGATGCCGCCGACCACGATCGGGAACTGGCCCAGGCCGTACTTCTTCAGGTCTTCCGCCTTCATCGGCGCGTCGGAGGCGCCGAAGTCGATGGTGCCTTCCTTGATCTGCGCGATGCCGGCGCCGGAGCCGATCGACTGGTAGTTGAGCCGGTTGCCGGTCTTCTCGGCATACGCGGCCGACCACTTGGACATGACCGGGTAGACGAAGCTGGAACCGGCACCGGTGATGTCGGTGGCGTGGGCGGCCACGCCGAAAGTCGAGGCCACGGCGAACGTGGCGACGGCGGCGAGCCGGACTGGCAGTTTGCGGAGGGTCAACATGGAAGCTCCTTTCGAGTGAGGTCGGATGCGACCCCGCCATTTCAGGCTTTTCGTGTTGCCATTGAATGAAATGAATGTTGCAGCAAGATGACAGTCCCTGTGACAGTGCAGGCGGGCCGCACACGGCGGGTGTCTCGAATCTGTCATGCCAGTGGCATTCAGCCGTAAAAGTCCGTCTGCAAACTTTTAACCAATCGCCGGCCAGGCCCCTCCGGGTCGAGCGGCGACCCTGCGATTTTCCACCCACTTGCGGAGAAAGACATGCGTTCCAAACTGATTGCGGTGGCGATTGCCGCCGGCCTCGGGGTTGCCAGCTTCACGGCCGCGGCCGCGCCGCAGAACCGGACGTCGGCGAGCACCAACGCCGAAGTCGAACTGCTGAAGGCCCAGCTCGCCGCACTGCAGGCCAAGGTGGACCAGCTGGAACAGCGCACCGATGCGCAGTCCGACATCAACGTCAGCACCGGCCAGGCGGTGGAGAAGGCGACGGCGGTGACCACCGCCAGCGACAAGAAACTCGCCTCGCTGGAGAAGCTGGTCAACAACACCAAGTTGTCCGGCCGCATGTACTTCGACTTCACCAACATCGACCAGAAGGACAGCGACAGCGGCAAGACCGACAAGTCCGGCATCGGCCTGGACGTCAAGCGCTTCTACCTCGGCGTCGACCACAAGTTCAACGACATCTGGTCGATGAACCTGACCACCGATTTCAACTATTCCAGCAGCGACGGCCAGACCAGCCTGTTCGTCAAGAAGGCCTACGTGCAGGGCAAGTTCGACGACGCGGCGGTGCTGCGCATCGGTTCCAGCGACATGCCGTGGATTCCGTTCGCCGAGCAGTACTACGGTTTCCGCTACGTCGAGAACACCATCACCGATCGCCTGAAGTACGGCAACTCGGCGGACTGGGGCCTGCACCTGGGCGGCGAGCTGGGCGCCGGCAAGTCGTTCAACTATGCCGTGTCGGTGGTCAACGGCAACGGCTACAAGAATCCGGGCCGCAGCAAGGGCGTGGACGTCGAGGGCCGCGTGGGCTTCGTGCCGTTCGAGAACATGGTGGTGGCGGTCGGCGGCTACCGCGGTCATCGCGGCCAGGAGACCGAGAACGTCAACGCCGTGAACACGGCCGAGCGCGGCGACATCATGGTCGCTTATGCCAGCGACGCGTTCCGCCTCGGCGCCGAGTACTTCACGGCGAAGAACTGGAACAACGTGCTCACCACGGCCACCGACAAGGCCGACGGCTACTCGCTGTGGGGCAGCGTGGCGGTGGCCGACGACGTGAGCCTGTTCGCCCGCTACGACAACGCCAAGCTCAGCAAGACGCTGGATGGCGCCAACAAGAACGTCTACTACAACGCCGGTGTCGAGTACCAGGTGACCAAGGGCTTCAAGCTGGCCGGCGTGTGGAAGCACGAGAAGGCCGACAAGACGGTCGGCACCCCGGTGCCGCCGCACGTGCGCAACGTGAAGACCAACGAGATCGGCGTGTTCGGCGAAGTGCGCTTCTGAACCCCGTGCCGCCGCGGCAGTGCGGCGGAGCAAACGGCTATCGTGAAGGAGTTCCACCCAGGGATGGAGAGCGGCGGGCGAGGATGCCCGCCGTTTCTTTTTTACGCTGTGCGCGCGCGTCCACCGGGGCGTGAGTCAGGCCTCGTACTGCTCCAGCAGCCAGTCCTGCGCCGAATGTGCCGGCGCGTCACCCGGCGTGGCGCGGCGATAGCGGCCATCGGCGTCCAGCAGCCAGGCCTGCACGTTGTCGTCCAGGTAGTTCTGCAAGGTTTCGCGGAAGACGCGTGCCGCCAGGCGCGGGTCGCGTATCGGGAAGCACGCCTCCACCCGGCGCAGCAGGTTGCGCTCCATCCAGTCGGCCGAGGAGCCGTAGATCTCGGCGTGGCCGTCGTTGGCGAACCAGTACACGCGGCTGTGCTCGAGAAAGCGGCCGAGTACAGAACGCACGCGGATGCGCTCGGAAACCCCGGGCAGGCCGGGCCGCAGGATGCAGGCGCCGCGCACGATCAGGTCGATCTCGACGCCGGCGCAGGAGGCGCGGTAGAGCGCCGCGACCATGGAGGGTTCGTTCAGCGCGTTCATGCGCGCGATGATCCGCGCCGGCTTGCCGGCACGTGCGTGCATGATCTCGCGCTCGACCAGGCCGAGCAGGCCGCGGTGCAGGCTGAAGGGTGACTGCAGCACGTGCTCCAGATCGACCGCCGGCCCGAGGCTGCACAGCTGCTGGAAGATCCGGCCCACGTCCGCGCAGATGCCGGGGTCGCGGGTCATCAGGCCGATGTCGGTATACAGCCGGCTGGTGGCCAGGTGGTAGTTGCCGGTGGACAGGTGCGCGTAGCGGCACAGCACGCCCCGTTCGCGCCGCACGATCAGCAGCATCTTGGCGTGGGTCTTGTAGCCGACGACGCCATACACGACCTGCACGCCGGCCTCCTGCAGGCGGTCGGCCAGGCGGATGTTCGCCTTCTCGTCGAAGCGGGCGCGCAGCTCGATGACCGCCGTCACCTCCTTGCCGGAGCGGGCCGCCTCGGCCAGGTAGCCGACCAGCGGCGAGTCCTCGCCGACCCGGTACAGCGTCTGCCGGATCGCCAGTACGTCGGCGTCCGTGCTGGCCTGGCGCAGCAGTTCGAGCACGGGCGTGAACGATTCGAATGGGTGGTGCAGCAGCAGGTCGCCCTGGCTGATGGTGTCGAACATGCCGGCGTCAGCCGTGAAGGCGCGCGGCACGGCCGGCACGAACGGCGGATATTTCAGGTCCGGACGATCGACCATGTCATAGACCGCCGACGCGCGATGCAGGTTGACCGGTCCGCTGCACAGGTACACGTCGGCATCGGTCAGGCCGAAGTTCACCAGCAGCATCTGCCGCACCTCGGGCGTGCAGCCCTCGCCGAGTTCGAGCCGCACCGCGTCGGCGTAGGCACGCTCGCGCAGTTCCATGCTCAGCACGCGCGCCAGGTTCTCGGTATCGCCTTCTTCCAGCGCCAGTTCGGAATCGCGCGTCACGCGGAACTGGCAGGCGCCGCGGATCGTCATGCCGGGAAACATGACGTCGGCGAAGCGCTCCAGCAAGGTGGAGAGGAACACGAACTGATGTGGCGCGTCGGCGACCTCCGGCGGCAGGCGGATCACGCGCGGCAGCGAGCGCGGCGCGCGCACGACCGCGACATGGCCCTCGCGACCGAAGGCGTCCTCGCCGTCCAGCACCACCGCGACATTGAGGCTCTTGTTGAGTATCCGCGGGAACGGGTGGGCAGAATTCAGGCCCAGCGGCGAGAGCACCGGCAGGATCTCGCGCTCGAAGTGCGTGCGCGCCCAGCGCGTCTGTGCAGGCGACCAGGGCGCGCCGTCGATGAACACGATGCCCTCGCGCGCCAGTGCCGGGCGCAGCTCGTCGTGCCACGTTTCGTACTGGGCGTGCATCAGCCGGGTGGCGTTTTCGCGCACCCGCGCGAGCACCCCGGCCAGGGGCATGCCGTCCGGACCCGGGCGCGCGTCGCCGTAGGCGATCCAGTGCCTGAGGCTGGCCACGCGCACCTCGAAGAACTCGTCGAGGTTGCGCACCGAGATGCACAGGAAGTGCAGCCGCTCCAGCAGCGGTACCGTGGCGTTGCGTGCCTGGGCCAGCACCCGGGCATTGAATTCGAGCGCCGAAAGTTCATGGTTGAGGTACAGGTTCGCTGCGCGGAAATCGACGCTGGCCGGCTCCGGCTCGATGTGCTGCGGCGCGCTTGCGATGGTCATGGGCGGGGCGGCGGGTGAGGGCGGTTCAACCCGCCAGGGCGCCGACCAGCGCGGCGTCGAGCCCGCGCGAGGCGAGGCCGAGCAGCGCGCCGAGTGCGGCGCCGGCGAGCACGTCGCTGGGGTAGTGCAGGCCCAGCACCACGCGCGACATCGCCACCAGCACGGCGAACAGTGTCAGCGGCAGGGCCAGCACGGGAAACCAGCCGGCGGCGACGATGCCGAAGCTCACCGCGTGCAGCGTATGTCCCGACGGGAAGCTGAACTCGTCCAGCGGCGGGGCGCGCGCGATCACTTCGCGATGCACGCGGAACGGCCGCGGGCGACGGGTGCGGCGTTTCAGCGTGCGGTAGAGCAGCCACGCCACGATGCCGGTGCCGGCCATCTGCAGCGCGGCGTGCCGGCCGCGGTCACCGCCGCCGATGGCCAGCGTGGCGATCAGCCCATACCAGAGCCACCCGTCGCCGAGGCGGCTGACCACGCCGAAGGTCCGTTGCACCGCACGGTGCGCGCCCCAGCGGCTGGCGGCGCGGCACAGCAGTGCGTCCAGCGACGCGGTTGGCGGTTCAGGCGACGGCGCGGAGACGGTCATCGGAATGGCCATGCAGCAGCGAGACCAGCAAAGCCTCGAATTCCGCGATCACCATGTCCGGCGGGCACCGCAGCGCCGCGCGCCGCGCATTGGCAGCGAGTCGGCGCCGGGTCGCCGGGTCCGCGCCGAGCTGATAGGCCGCGGTGATGAAACCGCGCGCGTCCGCGGGCGGCACCACGCGCCCGGAAAGGCCGTCGACGACGTGCTCCTGCGCGGCCGCGTGGTCGAACGCCACCAGCGCCAACCCCGAGGCCATCGCTTCCAGTACCACGTTGCCGAAAGTCTCCGACAGGCTCGGGAACAGGAACACGTCCGCGCTGGCGTAGTGCGCGGCCAGATCCGCGCCGTGCCTGGTGCCGACGAACAGGGCCTCCGGGCAGGCGCTGGCGAGCGCCGCGCGCTGCGGACCGTCGCCGACCATCACCAGGCGGGCGGCGGGCGTGCGTGCCTGCAGCGCGCGGAGCGCCTCCACGGCGAGGTTCAGGTTCTTCTCCGCGGCGAGCCGTCCGACGCACAGCAGTACCGGCGTCTCGTCATCCGCGCCCCAGCTGCGGCGCAGCGCCGGATCGCGCCGTTCCGGCGAGAACAGCCGGACGTCGACGCCGCGGCGCAGCTTGCGCACGTGGCCGACACCGGCGTCGGTCAGCTCGGCGTGCAGCGCGCTGGTCGGCACCAGGGTCATCTGCGCGCGGCGGTGGAACCCGAGCAGGTGGTTGCGTACCAGCGGCGCCAGCAGCCCGACGCCATAGTGGGCAGCGTAGTCGTGGAAGCGCGTGTGGAAACCGCTCACCACCGGGATCTGCAATGCGTTGGCCGCGCGTAGCGCCGAGGCGCCCAGCGGACCTTCCGTGGCGACGTACACCGCGTCGGGCCGCTTCGCCTGCCAGCGCCGACGCAGCGCACTGCCTGCGGGCAGGCCGAACTGCATGCCCGGGTAGCGCGGCAACGCCACGCCGCGTGCGCGGACCAGCTCGACCCTGCCGTCGTGGCCCCCACCACCGGGGCGTACCACGTCGACGCCGAGCCCGCGTGCGGCCAGCCCGGCGGCAAGCGTGCGCACGGTGAGGGCGACACCGTTGACCTGGGGCGGCCAGGTTTCCGTGACGAAGCTGACGCGCATCGCTGTTCTCCGATCGGAACTGGCACCGATCGTGGCGCCGCCCTGTTGCACGCGAACGACGGCTGCATGACGCTTGTGTGCTTGCCGACTTGCGCGCGCCGCGGGAGGGCATCGCGCCCAGCCGTCGTGACAAAAAAGCGAGTCCGGCATGTCATCGGCTTGTCACGCGGCGTTGCGACAATGCCTGCGCCTGCCAGGCACTCCCCTCCATGGCAGGCATCTTCGAGATGCCGCTCCCCCTCCTGAATCGGCTCCCGGCGTGGATTTTCTCCACGCCGTTTTTTTTTGCGGCAAGGGGGTTGTGCGCAGGCGCGGCTCAGTTGGCCGGGGTCTCGGCGCGGAAGATGCCGCCGCGGTCCGGCGGCAACACGCGTGAGGCTTCCATCACGCAGGAGAAGGTCGAGCCGCGGCCGGGCTCGCTCTCGATCACCAGGCGCCCCTGGTGCAGGTTCAGCACGTGCTTGACGATGGACAGGCCCAGGCCGGTGCCGCCGGACTCGCGCGAGCGGCTGGACGACACGCGGTAGAAGCGCTCGGTGAGTCGCACCAGGTGTTCGGCGGAGATGCCCAGCCCGCTGTCGCGCACGGAGAAGATCGCGCCGCCATCGGCGGTCTGCCGCCAGCCGATCACGATCTCGCCGCCGCTGGGCGTATAGCGCACGGCGTTGCTGGTCAGGTTGGAGAACGCGCTGTGCAGGTGATGGATCGAGCCGCGCAGGCGCACCGCGGTGGTCGCCTCGACGCTGATGCGGTGCCGGCCCTGGCTGAGCGCCACCGCCTCGCGGCGCAGCGTCTCCAGCAGCGGAACCATGGCCACTTCCTCTTCCGGCAGGGCCTCGCGCGTTTCCAGCCGCGACAGGGTCAGCAGATCCTCGACGATCTGCTGCATCCGCTGCGACTGCATGCGCATCTCGCCGAGCACTGACGCCAGCTCGGGCACGTCGGCCGGGTCGAGCAATTCCAGGTAGCCGTGGATCACCGTCAACGGCGTGCGCAATTCGTGCGAGACGTTGGCCACGAAATCGCGGCGCACCTGCTCCAGCCGGCTCAGCGTGCTGATGTCGCGCGCCAGCAGCACTTTCAACCGCTGGCCGAAGGGGATGATCGTCGCGGCCAGGCGCAGCGACGCGTCGGCTGGTGCGGGCAGGTCGGTGGCCGGCTGCGCGGCATTCGTGCGCAGCCACGCGCCCAGTTCACTGCCGTCGAGCCATTGCGCGAGCGATTGCCCGACGTGTTCGCGCCGCACGCCGAGCAGACGGGTGGCGGCCGCGTTGAACCAGCGCACGCGTCCCTGAGCGTCGAACAGCACCACGGCATCGGCCAGTGCGCCTACCGCGTCGCGCACGTCGTGCAACTGCGCGCGCAGGCGCGACTGGCGCAAGGCGCGTGCGGCGCGAAGCTGGGTGGGCGCATCGGGCCGCGTCCGACGCGTGCGGCGTGCGCGCAGCCACCATCCCAGCGCGACGGCTTCGCCGCCCAGGGCGATGCCGAACGCCCACCACGGCGATGTCCACAGCGCGGCGACGGTCGCGCCGGCCATCGAGCCGATCACGATGACGAGGAAGCCGGTATCGAAGCGGGTGCGGATGCTGCGCATGCGCCGGCCGGAATCGCTCAGGGCCGCACGGGCGCGGGCTGCGCGGAGAAGCGGTAACCGGTGCCGCGCACCGTCTGGATCAGGGTGTCCAGGCCCCATGCCTCCAGCGTCTTGCGCAGGCGCCGGATGTGCACGTCGACGGTGCGCTCCTCGACGTAGACGCTGCCGCCCCAGACGTGGTCGAGCAGTTGCGCGCGGGAATACACGCGCTCGCTGTGGCTCATGAAGAAGTGCAGCAGGCGGTATTCGGTGGGCCCCAGGTGCACCGGTTCGTCGCCGGCAAACACCCGGTGCGCCTGGCCGTCCAGACGCAGCCCGCCCAGCTCGATCATGCCGGCGCCGTCCTCGCCCTGGCTGCGGCGCAGCACCGCCTTGATCCGCGCCACCAGCTCGCGGGTGGAGAACGGCTTGACCACGTAGTCATCCACACCGGCATCGAGGCCGGCCACGCGATCGGTCTCCTCGCCGCGAGCGGTGAGCATGATGATCGGCAGGTCGCGGGTCAGCTCCTCGCGGCGCAGGCGTCGGGCCAGGTCCATGCCGCTGATGCCCGGCAGCATCCAGTCGAGCAGGATCAGGTCGGGCACCGCCTCGGCGATCGCCAGCTGCGCCTCGCCGGCGTCGGCGGCGCAGACCGGCAGCATCTCCGCGCGGCGCAGCGCGAACGCCACCATGTCGCGGATCGGAGCCTCGTCTTCGATGATCAGGATGCGTTTTTGCATGCATGTGCCCAGTGGCAGCCGGCGCCATGGAACCACGGCCATGTTACGCGACGATGACAGCGACGGGTTGCCCGGCTGCGGCCGCGATGATCGTTCCATGACGCCAAGGTCGGGCCCGCTCGACGGGCCGGCGCTCGCCTATACTGACACCTTCATGGAAAGGGGAGAGTTTCATGGGTATCGCACAACTGCTGGCGCTGGTCATCCTGGTCGTGGTCGTCATCGGCATCGTCAAGCTGGTGCGCATCGTGCCGCAGGGTTACGAATGGACGGTGGAGACGTTCGGCAAGTACACCGGCACGCTGAGTCCGGGGCTGCATTTCCTGATCCCGATCTACCAGGCGATCGGGCACAAGATGAACATGATGGAGCAGGTGCTGGACGTCCCCTCGCAGGATGTCATCACCAAGGACAACGCGGTGGTGCGCGTGGACGGCGTGGTGTTCTATCAGGTGCTGGACGCGGCCAAGGCGGCCTATGAAGTGGCCAACCTGGAGCAGGCCTCGCTGGCGCTGGTGATGACCAACATCCGCACCGTGCTCGGCTCGATGGACCTGGACGAAAGCCTGAGCAAGCGCGACGAGATCAACGCCCGCCTGCTGCGCGTGGTGGATGAAGCCACCCATCCGTGGGGCGTCAAGGTCAACCGCATCGAGATCAAGGACATCTCGCCGCCGCGCGACCTGATCGACGCGATGGCGCGGCAGATGAAGGCCGAGCGCGAGAAGCGCGCCAACATCCTCGACGCCGAGGGCTTCCGCCAGGCGGCGATCCTCAAGGCCGAGGGCGAGAAGCAGTCGGCGATCCTGTCCGCCGAGGGCGAGAAGGAGGCCGCCTTCCGCGCCGCCGAAGCGCGCGAGCGCACCGCCGAGGCCGAAGCCAAGGCCACCACGATGGTCTCCGACGCGATCGCCGGCGGCAACATCAATGCGCTGAACTACTTCGTCGCCAACAACTACGTGGATGCGCTGAAGGCGATGGCGGCGTCGCCGAACCAGAAGATGCTGCTGCTGCCGATCGAGGCCACCGGCGTGATCGGCGCGATGGCCGGCATCGCCGAACTGGCCAAGGAATCCCTGACCCAGCAGCAGCGCCCGGCGGCCGCGCCGGTGCCGCCGCTGCGCTGAGTGGAGTCCTCGACCATGTGGCAACTTGCCGTGCATTACCTGTGGTGGATCCTGGCGCTGCTGCTGATTGCCGGCGAGCTGCTGCTGCCGGGCTATTTCCTGCTGTGGATCGGCCTGGCCGCGGCGGCGATGGGCGTGCTGCTGTGGGCCGTGCCGTCGCTGGGCCTGCTGGCGCAGGCCATCATCTTCGGCCTGCTGGCGTTCGCTTTCTGCGTGGCCTACGCGCGCTGGCTGCGGCCGAAGCTGGAGCGTCGTACGCCGGGCAGCGAGCGGCTCAATCGCCGCGCCGAGCAGATGATCGGCCAGCGCTATGAGCTGGTCGAGGCGATCGTCAATGGTCGCGGCAAGGCCCGCGTGGGCGACGGCCAGTGGCTGGTCAACGGGCCGGACCTGCCGCTGGGCGCCACCGTGGAAGTGATCGCCGTCGATGGTTCCACCCTGCAGGTGCGCGCGGTGGCATGAGCGGCACCATCAGCCAGCAACAATTCGCCACCACCGCGCTGAACACGCGCATGGCGTTCGTGCTGGAGCTGGCGCGGCGCCTGCACCAGTACGGCACCACCGCGCCGCGACTGGAGATGGCCGTGGCCGGCGTGGCGCAGCGGCTGGGCTTGTCCGCCGACGTGTGGTCCAGCCCTACCGCGGTCATCATTTCCTTCGCCGACCTCGCCCAGGGCGAGGAGCGCGTGGCGACGACCACCCAGGTGGTGCGGCTGCCGCCGGGCGAGGTGAATCTGGAGCGGCTGTGCCAGGCCGACGACATCGCCGATCGCGCGATTGCCGGCGAGCTGGGCCTGCGTGAGGGCTTTCGCCTGCTGCGTGAACTCGGGCGGCCGGACAGCCGGCGCGAGAAGATCGGGCTGATCGCCAGCTATGGCTTGTCCGCGGCCGCCATCGCGGCGCTGTTCCTGCACAGCTCGTGGGTGGACCTGTTGGTCGCGGCGGTGATCGGCGCGATCATCGGTTGCATCACCCTGGCGGCCGCCGTGCGGCCGCAACTGGCAGTGGCCAGCGATGCGATCAGCGCGCTGGTGGCGACCACGGTGGCGATCCTGGTCAGCGCCTTCATCGTGCCGTTGGCGATCAAGTCGGTGGTGCTGGCCAGCCTGATCATCCTGATCCCGGGCATGTCGTTGACCACGGCCGTGCGCGAGATCTCCAGCCAGCACCTGGTTTCCGGCATGGCGCGCATGGGCGGTGCCATGGCCACGCTGCTCAAGCTGACCTTCGGCGTCATCGCCGCCACCGAGTTTTGCAGCGCACTCGGCATCACGGCGCGCGATTTCGCCTTGCCGCCGCTGCCGACATGGACCGATTACCCGGTGCTGCTGGTCGCCGCGATCGCCTTCGCGATCCTGTTTCGCGCCGCCTGGCGCGACTGGCCGGCGGTGATCGCGGCGGTGGTGGTGGGCTATGTCGCCACGCGCTGGGGCGGCGAGCTCTCCACCTCGCTGCCGGGCGCGCCGGTGGGCGTGTTCCTGGGCGGTCTGCTGCTTGGCGCGCTTGCGAACATCTACGCGCGTTACGCGCACCGGCCCGGCGCCGTGATCCGCGAGCCGGGCATCCTGCTGCTGGTGCCGGGCAGCGTGGGCTTCCGCAGCATGTCGTTCCTGCTCGAACGCGACACCTCGCCCGGCCTGGACGCCGGCCTGCTGCTGATCACCTTGCTGGTCTCGCTGGTCGCGGGGCTGATGTTCGGCGACCTGCTGATCTCGCCCCGGCGCTCCCTGTAGAAAAACGATCGAAGTCGCCGGACGGCACGCGACCGTTTCACCAGGAAGACGGGCCTGCACGGCGCTTTCGCCTCTTCATCCTGCGACGCAGGGAGGATCGAGAAGGGGTACTTCCGGTTTGGCGAGAACAGCGTTGAAGGGAGGGGTCGGAAGCATGTACCTCGCGCGGCAAACCAATGAGTGCCGGATGGTTCGAGCCAAAAAAAACGCCGGCGCGAGGCCGGCGTTGTTTCCATGGCGTGGGGGCCGCGATCAGATCGCCAGGTCCTTTTCCTTCTTGCCCGCCTTCAGCGCGTCGTTGAACCAGTGCGGGCGCTTGCCGCGGCCGGACCAGGTCTGCGCCGGGTTGGCCGGGTTGCGGTACTTCGGGGCCACCTTGGCGCCGGCGCGCTTGCTCTTGCGGGCGCCGCCGAAAATGTCTTCGAACGAATAACCCTCGGCCTTGATCAGCGCATGGATCTTCTCGCGCAGTTTGACGACCTTTTCCTTGCGCAATTCGTCCTGACGGCTTTGTGCCTTGCTGATCAGGTCGTTGAGCTGGTTGTGGTTGAGATTCTTGATATCGACGGCCATGGACGGACTCCGGTGAGGGTGACGAATCATGCCCCATTATCGAGGCAATGCGGGCATGGTGAATGCCGGCCTGTCGGGATTTTCCATGATCGGGCAAACATTTGTAAAGCGGGAGACTCCATGTCTCCCGTCACAGTTCATATTCGAAACGATTATGAAGCAGGCTTGCACGGGCGAATATGCCGATATTCGAAACCCGCCGGTATCATTAATCAGGCCAGCAGTGCGAACAATTCATCCTGGCTCAACGTGCGGCTCTCGCCGTCCTCGCGTCCGCGATATTCCAGCGTCCCGGCGGCCAGCCCGCGTTCGCTCATCACCACCCGATGGGGAATGCCGATCAGCTCCATGTCGGCGAACATGTTGCCGGGGCGCAGGCCGCGATCGTCCAGTACGGTTTCGATGCCGCGCTGGCTCAGCGCCTGATAGAGCGCCTCGGCTGCCTCGTTGACCGCGGCGGAAGCGTTCTTCGGGTTGATCACGCACACCACCACGCGCCAGGGCGCCATCGCCTCGGGCCAGACGATGCCTGCGTCGTCGTGGCGCTGTTCGATGGCAGCGGCGACGATGCGGCTGATCCCGATGCCGTAGCAACCCATGGCCATCACCTGGGCCTTGCCGCCTTCGTCGATCACGGTGGCGCGCAGGGCGTCGGCATATTTCGTCCCCAGCTGGAACACGTGGCCCACTTCGATGCCGCGGGCCAGGTGCAGCTTGCCGTGGCCGTCTGGCGAGGCATCGCCCTCGATCACGTTGCGCAGGTCGGCGATGCGGGTGATGCGCGCGTCGCGCTCCCAGTTGGCGCCGGTGCAGTGCACGCCGTCGGCGTTGCCGCCGCAGACGAAATCGGCCAGCACGGCGGCGTCGCGGTCGACGATCACCGGAATGGAATCGGGCAGGCCGACCGGGCCGATGAACCCGGGGCGCGTGCCGCAGGCGGCGCGGATTTCCTCTTCGCCGGCCAGCACCATCTCGCCCGGCAGCTCGGCCAGCTTGCCGGCCTTGACCTCGTTGAGTTCGTGGTCGCCGCGCAGGCACAGCGCGACCAGTCCGTCGACGCCGCGCACCAGCAGGGTTTTCACGCACTGCCGCGGCTGCACTTTCAGGAAAGCGGCGACGTCGGCGATGGTTTTCTGGGTCGGCGTGTCCGCGCGCTGCAGGCTGGCGGCCGGCGCCGGGCGTTCGACGGACGGGGGCAGCGCTTCGGCCTTCTCGAGGTTGGCGGCGTAATCGGAGCCATCGGAAAACGCGATCGCGTCCTCGCCCGAGTCGGCGAGTACCTGGAATTCATGGCTGGCATTGCCGCCGATGGCGCCGGTGTCGGCCTGCACCGCGCGGAAGCTCAGGCCGAGGCGAGTGAAAATGCGCACGTAGGCCTGGTACATCGCGGTGTAGGTTTCCGCCAGCGACTCCTGCCCGAGATGGAACGAATAGGCATCCTTCATCAGAAACTCGCGCGCGCGCATGACGCCGAAACGCGGACGGATCTCGTCGCGGAACTTGGTCTGGATCTGGTAGAAATTGACCGGCAGCTGCTTGTAGCTTTTCAGCTCGTTGCGGGCGTAATCGGTAATCACTTCCTCGGCGGTGGGCGCGTAGCAGAATTCCTGCTCCTTGCGGTCGCGAATCTTCAGCAGCTGCGGGCCGAATTTCGCCCAGCGACCGGTTTCCTCCCAGAGTTCACGCGGCTGGATGGTCGGCATCAGCAATTCGATCGCGCCGGCGCGATCCATTTCCTCGCGCACGATGCGCTCGACCTTGCGCAACACGCGCAGGCCCAGCGGACTCCAGGTGTACAGGCCGGAGGCCAGCCGGCGGATCATGCCGGCGCGCAGCATCAGGCGATGGCTGGCGATCTCGGCGTCGGCCGGGACCTCCTTGACGGTGGCCAGGTGGAATTGGCTGAGGCGCATGCGGGCTGTTCCGGCGTGTGAAACGCCCATTGTAGCGGCGTCACCGCCGCCGGAGTGCGGCCCGGCGGGCTTACTTGCCCTGGCAGTACTGGTCGTACTGGGCTTGGGCGGTGGCAATCTGTTGTTGTCGCTGGGAGGCGTCCAGTGCGCTGGGTTTGCCGTTCTTCTCCATCACCACGGGGCCGCTGCCCTGCAGGGTCGCCAGGTTGGACTGCAGGGAGGCGCACAGCGATTTGCGGTTCTCCGGCGTGTCGGCCATCGTCTTTGCCGTAACGGTGGGCTCGTTGCTGCCGCTCGTGGCGTCCTCCGAATTGCTTCGTTCGGCCGGCTTGACCAGGGGTTCCACCGTGCCGGTAGTGGTGACCTTGCTGTACTTGACCCCCTGCGCCGGCGGCGCCTCGGAGTAGTGCACGGTGCCGCTGGCGTCGGTCCACTTGTAGACCTGGGCGGCACACAGCGGGGCGAACAACAGCAGTGCCACCACAATCAGCGAACGGTGCATGGGGGTCTCCGGAGCGGGAAAAATCGGTCGTTCCTTGTTATCACTCCGGCGCCCCGGACTCAAGCAGGCGATGGTTTACACTGCGCCTACTCCGTCACGATCCTGCTTCATGAGTCCATCCATGCCCGTTCAACCGCCTCGGCACCGCGGCATTTACCTGTTGCCGAACCTGTTCACCACCGCGGCGATGTTCGCCGGGTTCTACGCGATCATTTCCAGCATCGGCGGCCATTACATCGAGGCGGCCATCGCGGTGTTCCTGGCGGCGGTGCTCGACGGCATGGATGGCCGCGTGGCGCGCATGACCGGCACGCAGACCGAGTTCGGCGTGCAGTACGACTCGCTGTCGGACCTGGTCAGCTTCGGGCTCGCCCCGGCGCTGGTGATGTACACGTGGTCGCTGTCCGCGCTGCGCGACGTGGGGCCGCTGTGGGGCAAGCTGGGCTGGGCCTGCGCGTTCATCTATGCCGCCTGCGCCGCGCTGCGGCTGGCCCGCTTCAACACGCAGGCGGGCGTGGCCGACAAGCGCTATTTCCAGGGGCTGGCCAGTCCGGCCGCGGCGGCGGTGAACATGTCGTTCGTGTGGACCATGGAGAAGGCCGGCTGGAGCGGCGCCGAGCTGGCCTTCGCCAGCGCGGCGATCGTGGTGGTCACCGGCCTGCTGATGGTCAGCCGCTTCCGCTATTTCAGTTTCAAGTCGCTGCCGATGGGCGAGCGCGGCCGCGTGCCGTTCGCCTGGATGGTGGTGGCGGTGCTGCTGCTTGCCTTGCTGTACCTGGCGCCGGCGCGGGTGCTGCTGGCGGGGTTCACCGTGTACCTGCTGTCCGGGCCGGTGTGGACCGTCGCGGCGCGGATCGCGCACCGGCGCCGTGCGCGGCGAACCGCCAGGTGAACGCGCCCATGCCCGCCGCCCATCGCGCCCGGGTTCTGCATGCGCTGGGGCTGACCCCGTGGGTTCGCCGCAGGGCGGCGGCTGCGTCGACCCTGGTCGAGCCGGAGAGCGACGGCGCCGGCGTGGCTTGCATCGTGATCCTGCCGGCGTCGTGCCATGCCCGCGAACTCGATCTGCTGGGCCGCGCGCTGCATGCCGGCGGTGCGGCACTGGCGCGCGCGGCGCGGATCAACGTGAAGGACGGCCAACTGGCGGCGCCGGTGCCCGCAGCGCGCGCCTATCTGGTCTTCGGCGACGCGCAGGCACATGCGCTCGGCCGCGCCTTGCCCGCGGCCGTGATGAGCCAGGCGCTGATCGTGTTGGCCGACGAGCCGAAGCTGGTGCTGGCCGATGCGGCGGCCAAGCGCCGGTTGTGGAACGCGCTGCGCAGCGTGCGCCGCGCCCTGGCCGACACGGGAGCCTGAACGATGGTCGCGGTGCCGAGGGCGGCGATCCAGGTGCGCGGCATGTACCTGGACGATCTGGCCGCAGTCAGCGCGCTGGAGAACGCCTCGTACGAGTTCCCGTGGTCGCCGGGCATCTTCGGCGATTGCGTGCGGGCAGGGCATTCGTGCTGGGTGCTGTGCGTGGATGGCAGCGTGGCCGGCTACGGCATTCTCTCGACCGGTGCCGGCGAGGCGCACTTGCTCAATTTGTGCATCGGCCCGGACCATCGAGGCCGCGGTCTCGGCCGGCATCTGCTGATGCGCCTGCTCGACGTGGCGCGCTGGAACCGGGCCGAACGAATCTTCCTCGAAGTGCGCCCGTCCAACCCGGGCGCGAAAGCCTTGTACGAGTCGGTGGGCTTCCACGAAATCGGAAGGCGCCCGCGCTATTACCCGGCACGCGACGGACGCGAGGACGCGATCGTGATGGCGCTCGATATGGCCGCAGGCCATATCGAGCAATAAGCAAGAACCCGGTCGCCAAAAAAACGAAGCAGCGTGGTGCGCTGCCCGCCGTTACAGCTTGCCGGCCTGTTCGCGCAGGGCGGCCAGCGTGGTGTTCCAGTCCGTGATGCGCTGCCGCTCCTGCGCCACCACCTCGGCCGGCGCGTTGGCGACGAAATTCGCGTTGCCGAGCTTGCCTTCGCATTTCCTGATCTCGACCTCGATCCGGCTGATCTCCCTGGCCAGGCGCGCCTTCTCCGCCTCCAGATCGATCAGGCCGGCCAAGGGAATCATCACCCGCAGTGCGCCGACCACCGCGGCGGCCGACGCAGGCTCGTCGGTGCCGACTTCGATCCATTGCGGCGTTTCAGTGCGGGCGAGGAAGCTGATTTGCGCCGCGAACTTGGTCACTCGCGCATGGTCGCTGGCGTCACCGTCGGCGAACAACAGCGGGATCGTCCTGGCCGGCGAGATGTTCATTTCCGAACGGATCTTGCGGATGCCGGACAACACGTTCTTGAACCACTCGATCTCGCCCGTCGCCGCGTGATCCGCCACGATGTCATCGGCCTTCGGCCACGGTCGGTGGATCAGGCTTCCCTCGGTCAGGCCGAGCTTCGGCCCCACGTCTTTCCAGATCTCCTCGGTGATGAACGGGGTCACCGGATGCAGCGCGCGCAGGACCGATTCCAGCACCACCAGCAAGGTGTGTCGGGTCGACGCCGCAGCGGCGGCATCATCGCCATTCAATGCCGGCTTGGACAGTTCCAGGAACCAGTCGCAATACTCGTTCCACACGAACTCGTACAACGCCTGTGCCAGATGGTCGAAGCGGTAGCTGACGAAGTGCTGCTCGACCTCGGCCAGCGTCTGCTTCAGGCGGGTGAGAATCCACCGCTCCGCTTCGGTGGCGGGCAGGCCTTGGGGAGCGGCGATCTGTCCCTCGGGCAGGTTCATCAGTACAAACCGCGCCGCATTCCACAACTTGTTGCAGAACGCCTTGTAGCCCTCGGCGCGCTTGATGTCGAAGTTGATCGTGCGGCTGTAGCTGGCCAGCGCGGCGAAGGTGAAGCGCAGCGCGTCGGTGCCGATCGCCGGGATGCCGTCGGGGTAGTCCTTGCGGATGCGCTTCTCGACCTTGGCGCGCACCTGCGGGATCAAGAGCGACCTGGTGGATTTCTCCACCAGCGGCTCCAGCGCGATGCCGTCGATCAGGTCCAGCGGGTCCAGCGTGTTGCCCTTGGACTTGGACATCTTCTGGCCTTCGGCGTCACGCACGATGGCGTTGATGTAGACCTCGCGGAACGGGATCTTGCCGGTGAAGTACTTCGTGGTCATCACCATGCGCGCGACCCAGAAGAAGATGATGTCGAAGCCGGTGACCAGCACCGCGCTGGGCAGGAAGATCTTGTCCTGCTGCCAGTTCGCCACGACTTCGCCGCGCTCGTTCTTCACCGGGCCATCGGCCGGCCAGCCCAGGGTGGAGAACGGCCACAGCGCGGAGCTGAACCAGGTGTCCAGCACGTCCTCGTCCTGACGCAGCGCGCCGACCGGCGCGGTCGCGGCATGTGCACGCGCGTCGGCTTCGTCCTCGCCCACGAAGATGTTGCCGGCCTCGTCGTACCACGCCGGGATGCGGTGCCCCCACCACAGCTGGCGACTGACGCACCAGTCCTGGATGTTGTCCAGCCACTGCGTGTACGTGTTGGTCCAATTTTCCGGCACGAACCTGATCTCGCCCGAGCGCACGGCATCCAGTGCCGGCTCGGTGATCGCCTTGCGGCCGCCGGGACGCCCGTCCGTCTGGACATCCGACGTGAGATCGACGAACCACTGGTCGGTCAGCATCGGCTCGATCACCGCGTCCGAACGCTGGCTCACCGGCACCTGCAGCTTGTGCGCCTTGGTCTCGACCAGCAGGCCGGCGGCTTCGAGATCGGCCAGCACGGCCTTGCGCGCTTCGTAGCGATCGAGTCCGCGATACTTCTCCGGCGCGTTGTCGTTGACCTTCGCGTCCAGCGTGAAGATGGTGATCGGCGGCAGCTTGTGCCGCTGGCCGATCGCGTAGTCGTTGAAGTCGTGTGCCGGCGTGATCTTCACGCAGCCGGTGCCGAAGTCCTTGTCGACGTAGTCGTCGGCGATCACCGGGATCTGCCGGCCGGTGAGCGGCAGATGCAGCGTGTGGCCGATCAGGTGCGCGTAACGCGGGTCCTCCGGGTGCACCGCCACGGCGACGTCGCCGAGCATGGTTTCCGGTCGTGTGGTGGCGACCACCAGCGACGCGGCGCCGTCGGTGGCCATGTAGCGGATCGACCACATGTGGCCGTCGCGCTCGACGTTGTTCACTTCGAGATCCGACACCGCCGTGCCCAGCACCGGGTCCCAGTTCACCAGCCGGTTGCCGCGATAGATCAGGCCCGCGCGATACCAGTCGATGAACACCTTGCGCACGGCGGCGGAGAGGCCTTCGTCCATGGTGAAGCGTTCGCG
>CALCWL010000615.1 GCA_937906285.1 uncultured Rhodanobacter sp.
GCTTGGTCACCGCCTCGGTCAGCAGGCCGCCCTGGTCGAAACCGACGTAGCCCGGGGGCGCGCCGACCAGGCGCGACACCGAGTGCCCTTCCATGTACTCGGACATGTCGAAGCGGATCATCTCGATGCCGAGCTGCATTGCCAGCTGCTTGGTGACTTCGGTCTTGCCGACGCCGGTCGGGCCGGCCAGCAGGAAGCAGCCGATCGGCTTGGACGGATCGGCCAGGCCCGAGCGGGCCATCTTGATCGACGCGGCCAGCGCCTCGATCGCCGGGTCCTGGCCGAACACCACCATCTTGAGGTTGCGCTCAAGGTTGCGCAGCACGTCGCGATCGGAGGCGGAGACCTGCTTCTCCGGAATCCGCGCCATCTTGGCCACGATGTACTCGACTTCGCCGACATCCACGGTGCCGGTGCGCTTGTCTTCGGGCAGCAGTCGCTGGCGAGCGCCGGCCTCGTCGATCACGTCGATCGCCTTGTCCGGCAGCAGCCGGTCGGGGATGTGTTTCACCGACAGGTCCACCGCCGCCTTCAGGGCGTCGTTGGTGTAGGCCACGTGGTGGTGTTCCTCGAAGCGCGAACGCAGGCCCTTGAGGATCTCCACGCTGTCGGCCACGGTCGGTTCGACCACGTCGATCTTCTGGAAGCGGCGGACCAGCGCGCGGTCCTTCTCGAACACGCCGCGGTATTCCTGGAACGTGGTCGAGCCGCCCGAGGCGGAACCGGCGCCGATGATGGTGTGGATCTCGTCGATGAACAGAATCGCACCGGGCTGCTTCTTGAGCTGCGCGATCACGCTCTTGAGGCGCTTCTCGAAATCGCCACGGTACTTGGTACCGGCCACCAGGGCACCGAGATCCAGCGCCCAGATCGTGGCGCTCTCCAGCACCTCGGGCACTTCGCCGTCGACGATGCGCTTGGCCAGGCCTTCGGCCAGCGCGGTCTTGCCCACGCCGGCCTCGCCGACATACAACGGATTGTTCTTGCGCCGGCGGCAGAGTACCTGGATGGTGCGCTCGATCTCGTCGGCGCGCCCGATCAGCGGGTCGATCTTGCCTTCCAGCGCCAGTTCGTTGAGGTTGCTGGCGAACTCGTGCAGCGGGTTGCCCTTGGGCTCGCCACCCTCCTCGCCCTCGCGCTCGCCGCCGGACACGCCGGCGGCCGGCTCGTCGCCGATCTTGGCGATGCCGTGGGAGATGTAGTTGACCACGTCGAGCCGGGTGATCTCCTGCTGGTGCATGAAGAACACCGCATGCGAATCCTTCTCGCCGAAGATCGCCACCAGCACATTGGCACCGGTGACCTCCTTTCGACCGGACGATTGGACGTGGTAGACGGCGCGCTGCAGCACCCGCTGGAAGCCCAGCGTGGGCTGCGTGTCGCGCTCGTCGCCCGGCGGCAACACCGGCACCGTCTCGCCGATGACACGGGTAAGCTCGCCCGCCAGGCGCGGCAGGTCGACCCCGCAGGCGCGCAGGGCGCCCAAGGCCGACTGGTTCTCGGTCAGCGCCAGCAACAGGTGCTCCACCGTCATGAACTCATGGCGCTGTTCGCGGGCCTGCTTGTAGCAGTGCCCGATGGTGACTTCCAGATCCTTGCTGAACATTCGGATCGTCTCCGCTTGCTTGTGGGCGGCCTTCAGCGCCGCGATGGGCACGAAATGGGGGCGTTCAGAGCTTTTCCATAGTGCACAACAACGGGTGCTGGTGCGAGCGGGAGTATTCGTTGACGTGGGTAACCTTGGTTTCTGCCACTTCCCGCGTGAACACGCCGCACACGCCGCGTCCGCGAGTATGCACGTGCAGCATGATCTGCACCGCCTGTTCCTGGTCCAGGGTGAAGAAACTGCGCAGCACCTCCACCACGAAATCCATCGGTGTGAAATCGTCGTTCAGCAGCAGCACCTGGTACAGCGGCGGTCGTGCCACTTCCGGCTTGGCGGTTTCCAGCGCCAGACCGCGGCCGCTGTCCTGTTCGCGTTCGTTTTCGTTGGCCATGGTGTCGTGGGAGGCATTCGCTTTCGGTTGAAGTATACGCCGCCGCCAATCGCGCCCGGCGCGTCGGCGTTTACTGCAGGTAGTGGCACAATGGACGCTTTTCCACCCCTGCACTTCATGGCCGACCCCACGCCCCGCCCCGAGATCTGGCGCCCGCACGTCACCGTGGCGTGCGTGGTGGCCGACGCCGGGCGCTATCTGATGGTCGAGGAAGAGGTTGCCGGACGACTGGTCTGCAACCAGCCGGCCGGGCACCTGGAGGACGGCGAAACGCTGGCCGCCGCTGCCGTGCGCGAGACGCTGGAAGAAACCGGCTGGACGGTCGAATTGCAGCACCTGATCGGCGTGCAGCAATGGTGCAGCAGCGAGCACGGAGAGGCGGTGATCCGGTTCAGTTTCGCCGCCCGGGCGATTGAACATGACGTCAGCCGTCCGCTGGACACCGGCATCTGCCGCGCCATGTGGATGACCCGCGACGAAATCGCCGGCCTCGGCGAGCGCCTGCGCAGTCCGCTGGTGCTGACCAGTATCGACGCCTGGCTGGCCGGCCAGCGTCTGCCGTTGTCCAGCTTGAGCTGGGTGCCGGGAGGGTCGCGCGGATGAAGGTGATGCTGGGCGTCTCCGGCGGTGTCGATTCGTCGGTGGCCGCCTTGTTGCTGCAACGGCAGGGCCACGAGGTCGAGGGCCTGTTCATGCAGAACTGGGAAGAGGACGACCGCGACGGTCCGTGCACCAGCGACGCGGACCGCAAGGACGCGGTGGCGGTCTGTGGCCGCCTGGGCATCCCGTTCCACGCGCGCAATTTCGCGGCGGAGTACTGGGATGGCGTGTTCGAGCACTTTCTTGCCGAATACCGCGCCGGCCGCACCCCCA
>CALCWL010000616.1 GCA_937906285.1 uncultured Rhodanobacter sp.
TGGTGGGCCTGGCGTGCAAGAACGCGATCCTGATCGTGGAGTTCGCCCGCGAACTGCAGCTGGAGGGCGTGCCCCGTCACGAGGCCGTGCTGGAAGCGGCAAGACTGCGGCTGCGCCCGATCCTGATGACCTCGATCGCGTTCATCATGGGCGTAGTGCCGCTGGTCACCTCCAGCGGCGCCGGCGCCGAGATGCGCCACGCGATGGGCGTGGCGGTGTTCGCAGGCATGCTCGGCGTGACCATCTTCGGGCTGATCTACACGCCGCTGTTCTACGTCGTCATTCGCGCCCTGGTCGAGCGCCGCGAGGCGCGCGCGGCCGAACGCGCCGCCGCGCATGCGCGGCTGGCGCTGGAGAATCACTGATGAAAAAGATGCTGAAGATCGCCGCGCTCAGCGCGGCCCTGGCACTGGCCGGCTGTGCCAGCGTGGGACCGAACTATCACGCCGAGAAGATCGCCGCGCCGCAACTGCAGGGCCTCGACGCCGCGCAGGAAAACAACGCGTCGTTCCAGGCCGCGTGGTGGAAGCAGTTCGACGATCCGGTGCTGGACGCCCTGATCCAGCGCGCGGCGGCGAACAACCTCGACCTGCGCATTGCGGTGGCGCGGTTGCACGAAGCGCGGGCGCTGCTCAGCGGCGCCAAGTCCGACCGCTTTCCGACCATCGACACCGACGCGAGCTACACCCGCAGTCGCGGCCAGCAGCCGGGCTTCAGCGAGCAACGGGTCACCACGACCACCTACCAAGCAGGCTTCGATGCGTCGTGGGAGCTGGACCTGTTCGGCGGCGTGCGCCGCTCGGTGGAAGCGGCCGGCGCCGATCTCGGCGCGCGCGAAGCGGCCTTGCACGACGTCCAGGTCAGCTTGCTGGCCGAGGTCGCACGCAACTATTTCGAGCTGCGCGGCAGCCAGCTGCGGCTGGACATCGCCCGCCGCGACATCGACAACCAGCGCCAGACCGTGCACCTCACCGAAGTGCGCCAGCAGGTCGGCACCGGCGCGGAGCAGGACGTGGCCAGCGCGAAGGCCCGCCTCAGCGCGGTGCAGGCGCAACTGCCGCTGCTGCAGACCCAGGCCAGCGCCAGCGAATACCGCCTCGCCGTGCTGCTGGGCGAGCGCCCGGGTGAACTCGACATCGACGTGTCGCCGAAGAGCTTCACGCCGATCGCCACGGTCCTGCCGATCGGCGACGCCGGCGACGTGTTGTCGCGCCGTCCGGACGTCCGGATGGCTGAACGCGAATACGCCGCCGCCACCGCGCGGATCGGCGTGGCCAAGGCGGACTTCTTCCCGCACATCTCGCTGGGCGGCTTCCTCGGCTTTCTGTCCGGGCGCAGCAACGACTTCGGCAGCCCGTCGACGCGTGCCTGGTCGCTGATGCCCAGCATCCACTGGGCCGGCCTCAACGTGCAGCGCGTGCGCGCCAACCTGCACGCCAGCGAGGCGCGCGCCGATGCGGCACAGGCGAATTACCAGCGCACCGTGCTGGAGGCCATCGAGGACATCGACAACGCCGTCACCGGTTTCAACCAGCAGCGCATCCGCGTCGATCACCTGATCGAGCAGGCCACGCAGAGCAAGCGCGCCGCCGACCTGGCCCGCGTGCGCTATGAGGAAGGCGCCACCGGCTTCCTCGAACTGCTCGACGCCGAGCGTACCCAGCTCGCCGCCGAGGACGAGCTGGCCCAGGGCGAGGCGGCGATCAACACCCGCGCGGTGGCCCTGTACAAGTCGCTCGGCGGCGGCTGGCAGGCTTGCGGCGACGAGCGCTGCAGCGCGCTGGCGCAGACCGGCAACGCGCCATGAGCCGGCCCGCCCGCCGCGTGCCGGCGAGCACGCCGGCCATCACGCCGACCTGGCGCGTGGCGCTGGTCAGCGGCGCCAACCGCGGTCTCGGTTTCGAGGTGGCGCGTCAGCTCAGCGGCCACGGCATCACCGTGCTGCTGGGCGCGCGCGATCTGGACAAGGGCCTGCATGCCGCACGCCAGCTGCACGGTGCGGCCGGCGAGGTCGTCGCGGTGCAGCTCGACGTGACTCGCGCGGACGACGTCGCCACGCTGGCGCGCTGGATCGAGGTCACCTACGGCCGGCTCGACATCCTGGTCAACAATGCCGGGGGCTATTACGACCACGACGCGCACGCCAGCGACGGCGACCTCGCGACGGCGCTGGAGGCCATGCAGACGCACCTGTTCGGCAGCTGGCGGCTGTGCAGCGCCATGCTGCCGCTGATGCGCCGCCACGGCTACGGCCGCATCGTGAATGTCTCCAGCGGCTGCGCCGCCAGCGCATCGAGCACGAGTGCCTGCGTGGCCTACCGCACCTCCAAGTCCGCGCTCAACGCCTACACTCGCACGCTGGCGGCCGAGCTCGAAGGCAGCGGCATCGCGGTCAACGCCGTGTGCCCCGGCTGGACCGCCACCGACCTCGGCGGCCCCGGCGGCCGCCCGGTGAGCGTCGGCGCCGCCGGCATCGTGTGGGCCGCCAGCCTGCCCACTCCGGCACCGACCGGCCGCTTCTTCCGCGATGGCCATCGGATCGCCTGGTGATCATCCCTTCCCCTGCCGGAGTTCTTCGCATGCCGCAAGACGTCTCGACCCATCGCCGCATCGTGCTCGCCGCCCGCCCGCACGGTTTGCCCACCGAGCGTGATTTCCGCCTGGACCGCGCCCCGATCCCCGTACCGGGCGAGGGTGAGGTACTGCTGCGCACGCTGTACCTCTCGCTCGATCCGTACATGCGCAACCTGATGGACGAGGCCGGCACCGAGTACGCGCCGGGCCTGGCGCTGGGTCAGCCGATGATGGGCGGCACGGTGAGCCGCGTGGTCGACTCGCGCCACCCCGGCTACCAGCCCGGCGAGCTGGTACTGGCCAGCGCCGGTTGGCAGGACTACGCCGTGGCCGCGGGCGACACGCTGACCGCGCTCGACGACCTGGCGCAGCCTTCGCTGGCGTTGGGCGGCCTGGGCATGACCGGCTTCACCGCCTGGGTCGGCCTGCTCGACATCGGCCAGCCGCGGCCGGGCGAGACCGTGGCTGTGGCCGCCGCGACCGGCGCGGTCGGCGCCGTGGTGGGCCAGATCGCCAAACTCAAGGGCGCGCGAGTGGTCGGTATCGCCGGCGGCCCCGACAAGTGCCGGCACGCGGTGGAGGAACTGGGTTTCGATGAGTGCCTCGATCACCGCGCGCCGGATCTCGCCGGGCGGCTCGCCGCAGCCTGCCCCGACGGCATCGACGTGTACTTCGAGAATGTGGGCGGCGCGGTGTTCGACGCCGTGCTGCCGCTGCTCAACCACCACGCGCGAGTGCCGGTGTGCGGCCTCATCGCCCACTACAACGACGACACGCCGCCGCCCGGGCCGGATCGCCGGCCGCAGCTGATGGCCACCGTGCTGCAGAAGCGCATCCGCATGCAGGGCTTCGTCATCCTCGACCACTACGCC
>CALCWL010000617.1 GCA_937906285.1 uncultured Rhodanobacter sp.
TGGCGCCGTTCCTCAGCATCATCCGCGACCCGCACACCTACGAGCGCTTCGACCGCATCGTGCTCGCACATGGCGTGCGCCGGGTGAACGACCTCGCCTACGCCCACTATCTGGAACACGAGCTGCCGCAGCACGAATACCTGGGCGAACTGGTGCGCGAGAAGCTGATCTACTACCCCACCGTCACCCGCGAGGCGTTCCGCCACCACGGCCGCATCACCGACGCGATCGTCGACGGCGCGCTCAGCGCGGCCACCGGCCTGCCGCCGCTCAACCCGGAAACCGATCGCGTGATGCTGTGCGGCAGCCCTGCCATGCTCGACGACCTCTGCGCCCTGCTCGACGGCCGCGGCTTCCAGGCCTCGCCGCGCACGCGCGAACCGGGCGACTACGTGATCGAACGGGCCTTCGTGGAGAAGTAGGAGCCCGCTCTCGGGCGATGCCGGTGCCGCCGCGCATCGAAGTATTCTGGCTCCAGCAGCATCGCCCGCGAGCGGGCCCCTATCTCTGGTTCACCGGAATGCCCATGCTCGACATCGCGCTCTACCTCCTCGCCGCGCTGCTGATCGTCGGCGGCCTGGCCGGCGCCGTGCTGCCGGCGCTGCCCGGCATCCCGATGCTGTTCGGCGGCATCTGGCTGGCCGCGGCGGTGGACGGCTACCGCCACCTGGGCCTGTGGTGGCTGCTGCTCATCGGCGCGCTGGGCACGCTCGGGGCGATCGTCGACTTCGTCGCCAGCACGCTCGGCGCGAAGCGCGTCGGCGCCAGCAAGCGGGCGCTGTGGGGCGCTGGGCTGGGCACTCTCGTCGGCATGTTCTTCGGCATTCCGGGGCTGCTGTTCGGGCCGTTCCTCGGCGCGCTGGCCGGCGAGCTGGCCTCCGGCACCAGCGTGCTGCGCTCGGCCCACGTCGGCGTCGGCACCTGGCTGGGCCTGCTGCTCGGCACCCTGGTCAAGCTGGTGCTCTCGTTCGTGATGGTGGGGTTGTTCGGGCTGGCAATGCTGTTCGGCTGAGCTTCCGGCACATGCCTGCGGCATGCGCGGCGTCCTAGGCTGGCGCCTCCCCAGGGAGAACGCCATGTCCAGACGCCTCATCTTCGCCTTCGCCGCCGTGCTGGCCGCGACCGCTTCGCTGCACGCCCAGACCGCGCCGCCGGCCTGGATCGCCCGCAGCAACGCCGACTCGCAGATCCTGCTCGAACAGATTGCCCGCTTCAGTCCGGAGTTCGCCTCGCAGATCGGCGTATCCGGTTACGACGACAAGGTCGCCGACCTGCGCCCCGGCGTGGACGAACGCTCGCGCGCCGCGCTGGTTGCGGCCAAGGCGAAGCTGCAGACCCTGCTGGCGGCGGAGCACGACCCCAACGTGCGGCAGGACCTGCAGATCCTGATCAAGACCACCGCCGGGCAGATCGAGGGCATCGACCTCAATCGCAAGTACCTGCTGCCGTACACCGACGTCGGCGAGCTGGTGTTCAGCGGCGAATTCAGTCTGCTGAAGGACGACGTGGCCGCCGCGCGCCGCCCGTCCGCGCTGAAGCGGCTGCAGTGCTACGTGGGCAAGGCGCCCGGCTGCACGCCGATCGCCGAGCTGGCGAAGGCACAGACCGTCGCCCGGCTCGGCGACAAGGCGCTGCTCGGCCCGTACCGGGGCGAGGTCGAGCAGAAGCTCGCCAACACCGCACGCTACGTGGACGGCATCCGCCAGCTGTTCGCCAAATACAAGCTGGACGATGCCGAGGGCAAGGCCGCGCTCGACGCGCTCGATGTGCAGCTGAAGGCGTACGACGGCTGGGTGCGCCGCACCGTGCTGCCGCGCGCCCGCGCCGACTTCCGCCTGCCCGAGCCGCTGTACGCCTACAACCTGCGCCAGGTCGGCATCGACATCCCGCCCCAGCAGTTGATGGAGCAGGCGCAGCTGGAGTTCGTCGAGCTGCAGGGCATGATGCAGGTGCTGGCGCCGGTGGTGGCGAAGGCCGAAGGCATCGATGCCACCGACTACCGCGACGTGCTGAAGGCACTGAAGAAGGACCAGTTGAGCCGCGACCAGGTCGAGCCGTGGTACCACGAGGTGCTCGGCCACATCGAGGACATCATCCGCCGCGAGCGCATCGTCACCTTGCCGCAGCGCAAGATGCAGATGCGACTGGCCTCGGAGGCCGAGTCCGCGGCGCAGCCGGCGCCGCACATGGACCCCCCGCCGTTCATCAACAACCACGGCGAACAAGGCACCTTCGTGCTGACCATGGGCAACCCGACGGCGAATGGCGACGCCAGCCAGGCCTACGACGACTTCACCTTCAAGGCCGCGGCGTGGACGCTCACCGCGCATGAAGGCCGGCCCGGCCACGAGCTGCAGTTCGCCGCGATGGTCGAGCGCGGCGTGTCGCTGGCGCGCAGCCTGTTCGCGTTCAACAGCGTGAACGTGGAAGGCTGGGCGCTGTACGCCGAATCGGAGATGCTGCCGTACGAACCGCCAGCCGGCCAGTTCGCCGCCTTGCAGGCGCGCCTGCAGCGCGCCGCGCGCGCGTACCTGGACCCCATGCTCAACCTGGGCCTGATCACGCCCGAGCGTGCGCACCAGGTGCTGGTCCACGAAGTCGGCCTGTCCGAGCCGATGGCGCGGCAGGAGATCAACCGCTACACATTCCGTGCGCCCGGCCAGGCCACCGCGTACTTCTACGGCTACCTGCGCCTGCAGCAGCTGCGCCTGCAGACCCAGCTGACGCTGGGCCCGGCGTTCGACCGCCTGGCCTTCAACGACTTCGTGATCGGCCAGGGCCTGCTGCCGCCGGAGCAGCTGGCCGAGGCGGTGCACACGCAGTTCGTGCCGGCGCAGCGCAAGCGCTAAAGCATCAGCGCCGCGCGCTCCTCGCCAGCCAGCCGGCGAGCTGCACGGTGTCGCGGCTGAGCGCGGCCGGCAGCACGATGTAGTGGCTGGGAGCTGCGCCGGGTTTCGCGACCAGCCGCGCGGCGCCTTCGAGGCGCAGCAGCGCCGGCTGGTCGGCCGGCGCCAGTTTCAGGGCCAGCCCGTCCGCGCTCAGCCACGCGCACGGTTGCTCGTCGAGGTACGCCATCAGCCCGCCGAACATCGGCCTGAAGCGCAAGTCGTGCGGCCGGCCCAGATGGGTGGCCGCATCCTCCAGTTCGCGGCGCAGCACCGCCAAGCCTGGCGACACGTTCACGCCGGGTCGGGAATCACGTACAGCAACACGGCGAGGAAGTGCAGCACGCTGCCGGCCAGCACGAACCCGTGCCACAACGCGTGGTGGTACGGCAGCCGCCGCCACAGGTAGAACGGCACGCCCAGCGTGTAGGCCAGACCGCCGGCCAGCAGCAGCGCGGTGCCGCCGATCTGCAGGTGTGCGCTGAGCGGCTCGAACGCGACCATGCCGATCCAGCCCATGCCCACGTACAGCAGCACCGCCAGCTTGTGGTAGCGCCTGA
>CALCWL010000618.1 GCA_937906285.1 uncultured Rhodanobacter sp.
GTGGCGGAGTGGACGGGACTCGAACCCGCGACCTCCGGCGTGACAGGCCAGCATTCTAACCAACTGAACTACCACTCCGCACAATCTGGTGGGTGCTGTAGGGATCGAACCTACGACCACCGCCTTGTAAGGGCGACGCTCTACCGCTGAGCTAAGCACCCCGAAACCAAGCGCAAGCCGCTTAGTTTAGGGCATCCTTCAGGGTCTTGCCAGCCTTGAACGCAGGCACTTTCGACGCCTTGATCTTGATCGTTTCGTTGGTCCGCGGGTTGCGCCCCGTGCGCGCGGCACGCTTGCGCACGGTGAACGTGCCGAAGCCCACCACCGAGACATCCTCACCCTTCTTCAACGACTTCTGGATGGCTTCCAGGTAGGCCTCCAGCGCACGACCAGCGTCTGCCTTGGTCAGCTCGGCCTTCTCGGCAATGGCATTGATCAGATCGGTTTTGTTCATTGAAAACTCCCTCATTCGGATTTCGCCCGCGCGATCCGTCGCGGGACGGATGACGCAGGCATGGATGGTTGGCTGGTGCCAGAGCCGTGGCGCAACTCCGCATCGCCTCGTCGTCAAGCAAGCGCGGGGGCTGCGGCATCGCCTTTATACCAGTGCCCCGCCGCTATCCGCAACACAAGGCACAGCAACGTTTCCGCCGGTTCGGCATGGCCAAAAAGCGCATGCGCAACCCGGCTCCCGGCACGGCCCGGAACTTCGCCGATCAACGTCGACACAGCTGCATCACGAGCCTATCGCACGGGCTCGTCCGGCCCGCGTGGCCAGGATCGCGCGATCAATGCGTCAGCGAGTGTCCTTCCGTCGACTCCCCGGCCACGGCTGCCGGCGGCGTCTCGCTCGCCGGCTTGGGCTGCACCGGATGCTCCAGTGCGATGTCGAGCACCTCATCGATCCAGCGCACCGGGTGGATCTCCAGCGATTCGGTGATGTTGGCCGGCATGTCCACCAGATCCTTCTTGTTGTCCTCGGGAATGATCACCGTGGTGATGCCGCCGCGATGCGCCGCCAGCAGTTTCTCCTTGAGACCGCCGATCGGCAGCACGCGACCGCGCAGGGTGATCTCGCCGGTCATGGCCACTTCCGAACGCACCGGCACCTTGGTCAGCACCGAGACCAGCGCGGTGCACATGGCGATGCCGGCGCTGGGACCGTCCTTGGGCGTGGCGCCCTCGGGAACGTGGATGTGCACGTCGAGCTTCTGGTGGAATTCGGGATCGATGCCGAGCCGGTCGGCGCGCGCGCGCACCACCGAAAGCGCGGCCTGGATCGACTCCTTCATCACGTCGCCCAACTGGCCGGTGTGCACCAGGCGACCCTTGCCCGGCACCACCGAGCCCTCGATGCTGAGCAACTCGCCGCCGACCTGGGTCCACGCCAGGCCGGTGACCAGGCCCACTTCGTTCTGCAACTCCTTGCGGCCGAAGTCGAAACGACGCACGCCGAGGTAGTCACCCAGATTCGCCGCGTCCACCTGGATGCTGCTCGCCGCGACCTTCGACTTGTCTGCAGCAGTTTTCGCCCGCGAAGTCCTGGCCTTGGACTTGGCTTTCTTCACCTGGCCGAGGGTCAACTCCTTGACCACCTTGCGGCAGATCTTGGAAATTTCGCGCTCGAGATTGCGCACGCCGGACTCGCGCGTGTAGTAGCGCACGATGTCGCGCAGCGCCTCTTCGGCGACGTCGAGTTCCTCCGGCTTGAGGCCGTTCGCCTTGAGCTGTTTCGGCAGCAGATACCTGCGCGCAATGCCGAGCTTCTCGTCCTCGGTGTAACCCGGGATGCGGATGACCTCCATGCGGTCGAGCAGCGGACCGGGGATGTTCAGCGAATTGGCGGTGGCGATCCACATCACCTCGGACAGGTCCAGGTCGACCTCCAGGTAGTGATCGTTGAACGCGTGGTTCTGCTCCGGATCGAGCACCTCCAGCAGCGCCGACGACGGATCGCCGCGGAAGTCCATCGACATCTTGTCGATCTCATCCAGCACGAACAGCGGGTTCCGCGCCCCGGCCTTGTTGATGTTCTGCACGATGCGCCCGGGCATCGAACCGATGTAAGTGCGCCGATGACCGCGGATCTCGGCCTCGTCGCGCACCCCACCCAGGCTCATGCGAACGAACTTGCGGTTGGTCGCCTTGGCGATCGACTGCCCCAGCGAGGTCTTGCCCACGCCGGGGGGACCGACCAGGCACAGGATCGGGCCCTTCATCACCGACACGCGCTGCTGCACGGCGAGGTATTCGAGGATGCGCTCCTTAACCTTCTCCAGGCCGAAATGATCGGCGTCGAGCACTTCCTGCGCCATCTGCAAGTCCTTGCGCACCTTGCTGCGCTTCTTCCACGGCACGCCGACCAGCCAATCCAGGTAGTTGCGCACGACAGTGGCCTCGGCCGACATCGGCGACATCTGGCGCAGCTTGCCGAACTCCTGCCGCGCCTTGGCCAGCACCGGCTTGGGCATGCCGGCGGCCTCGATCTTCTTCTGCAGCTCCTCGACTTCGTTGGGACCGTCCTCGCCGTCGCCCAGCTCCTTCTGGATAGCCTTCATCTGCTCGTTGAGGTAGTACTCGCGCTGACTCTTTTCCATCTGCGACTTGACCCTGCCGCGGATGCGCTTTTCGACCTGTTGCAAGTCCATCTCGCCATCGACCAGTCCGATCAGCAGCTCCAGCCGCTTGCCCACGTCGGCTGTCTCCAGCACCTTCTGCTTGTCGGCCATGCGCACGGAAAGATGTGCGGCGATCGAGTCGGCCACGCGCGAGGGGTCGTCAATGCCGGACAGGCTGGCCAGCACTTCCGGTGGCAGCTTACGGCTCTGCTTGACCAGTTGCTCGAACAGCGAGATCAGGGTGCGCGAAACGACGTCGAGCTCGCGTTCCTTCGCGTTGTAGGCCGGCTCGATGACGCGCGAACGCGCGGTGAGCATGCCGTCGACTTCCTTGAAATCCTCGATCGCGACGCGCGACTGCCCCTCCACCAGCACCTTGACCGTGCCGTCCGGAAGTTTCAGCA
>CALCWL010000619.1 GCA_937906285.1 uncultured Rhodanobacter sp.
CGCCCGAGTTTACGACAGCCACATGACGGTTTCGGTGGGGCTGGCAGCGACCGCGGGCTGCTGACAGACTGCCCGCTCCCCCACCCGGTTTCATCCCGCATGGATTTTCCCAAGCCCGCCTTGCGCGATCCCTCGAACGTCATCAGCTATGCCAGCTACCTGCTGGTGGCGGCGGGCTTGCTGCTGGTCATCGACCTCCACCTGTTGCCGGCCCTGCTCGCGGGCCTGCTGGTGTTCGAGCTGGTGCAGTCGATGGCGCCGCTGCTCGGCCGGCGCATTTCCGGCGACCGCGCACGGCTGGTGGTGGTGGCCGTGCTGGGCGCCATCGTGGTCGGCCTGCTGCTGCTGCTGATCCTCGGCGCGATCAGCCTGTTCCGGCACGAGCTCGGCAACCCCGAGCTGCTTTGGCAGCAACAACTGATGCCGCTGGTGGAAAAGGCGCGCCAGCAGTTGCCGCCAGCCCTGGTCAACAACCTGCCCGACAGCGTCGACGACCTGCGCGTGGGCGCGATCGAACTGGCGCGCAAGCACGCCGGCGCCCTGCAACTGGCCGGCAAGGGCGCGGTGCGCGTTTTCGTGCACATCCTCATCGGCCTGGTGCTGGGCGCGATCGTGGCGCTCGGCCGGGCACGGCCGACGCACGAGATGGGCCCGCTTGCGGCGGCGCTGAGCCTGCGTTGCCTGCGGCTGGCGCAGGGATTCCACAACATCGTGTTCGCGCAGATCAAGATCTCGCTGATCAACACCGTGTTCACCGCGATCTTCCTGCTCGGCGTGCTGCCGCTGCTCGGCATCCACGTGCCGCTGGCCAAGACGCTGGTGGTGGCCACCTTCATCGTCGGGCTGCTGCCGGTGATCGGCAACCTCATCTCCAACACCGCCATCACCATCGCCGGGTTGTCGGTGTCGCTGGGCGTGGGCATCGCGGCGCTGGCGTTCCTGATCCTGATCCACAAGTTCGAGTACTTCCTCAACGCCCGCATCGTCGGCACCCAGATCCGCGCCCGCGCCTGGGAACTGCTGCTGGCGATGCTGCTGATGGAAGCCGCCTTCGGCCTCCCCGGCGTGGTCGCCGCACCGATCTACTACGCCTACCTGAAGCTGGAGCTGGAGGCGTGGGGGTTGGTGTGAGGGCGGGGCGACGGATGAATCGAGCAGGATGGCGCGGTCCGCGGCTGGTGCGCACAGCTTCTTCGCCGAGCGCAAAGTTCCTGCTATCTTCGAAAATCAAGAGCCATTCGCCCGCGGGCGCAACGGCCGTATGGGGCGATCATTCCAGGGGAGTTGAATACATGCGACACACGTTTTTTGACGCGTTGCTCGGCAGCGCGCTGGCCGCGGCATTGAGTCTGGGATCGGCTCATGCGGCCCAGCCCATTCCGGTGGAGGCGTTGGCCCGCTTGCCCGCACTGCAGTCCGTATCGATGAGTCCGGACGGCAAGCATCTGGTGGGGTTGATCCCCTCGCCCAACGACAAGGACGATACGGCACTGGCGACGTGGGATACGGACGCGCTGTCCGCCGGTCCCAGGGTGGTGACTCCTTCGGGCGACCACATGAAGTTCATCGCCGCCTACGCCATGAAGGCGGACAAGCTGCTGGCGATCGCCCGGCAGGAATGGACCGGCCACCTCGGTGGATGCGGCGAGGGCAAGTCCACCGGCGCCACCAAGACGTTCGTGGTGAAGACCTATCTTTCCGGCATTGACCAGAAGAATTTCGGCGAGGCCTTTGCCGACGACACCCGCAAGCTGGGCGTCAGCAAGAGCACCGAGCGCTGCCTGGAAATCGCCGGCACCTCGTCGCTGGTGGACATGCTGCCGCTGGATCCGGACCGCGTCATCATCAGCCAGTTGAGCCAGGTCACCTGGACCTCGAACTACTACCTCTACAACCTGAAAACCAAGGAGCGCGAGCTGCTGTTCAAGGGCGGCAACCGCGCCCGGCCTTCGCTCTTCGACTCCCGCACCGGCAAGGTGCTGGCCAAATCCGAGATCGAACCCGTCGGCGGCGATTACGAACAGCGTGTGCTGCTGCTCAATGCCAAGACCGGCCAGTTCGAGTTGCAGCCTGCGCTGACCACCAAGCTTTCCCAGCGTTACACCGTGACGGTGGACGGCCTCGACGACGCGACCGGCAAGTTCTACATCCTGACCGACCAGTTTTCCGACAAGCTGCAGGTGCGCATGTATGACCCGGCGACGCAGAAATACGACCCGGAGCCGGCCCTTGCCGACAAGAACTATTCCATCGGGGGTCTGCTTTTCAGCACGCGGGCGAGCAACTTCAACCAGATCGTCGGCTTCGTTGTCGATGGGCCGTATCGCCAGGTCGTCTACATCGACCCGGATTTGAAAGCCATCCAGGACTCGATCAAGCAGGCCTTTCCCGGCCAGCAGGTGAACATCGCCAGCTACACCGACGATCTGGCCAAGGTGCTGTTCACCACGCAGAGCGCCAGCGATCCGGCGGCCTACCATCTGCTGCTCGACAAGAAGCAGGTGGCCAACCTCGGCAGCACGCGCCCGTGGATCGGCAAGGACATGACCGGCGAGGAAAGCTGGGTGACCTACAAGGCGCGCGACGGGCGCGAGATTCCCGCGATCCTCGACCTGCCTGCAGGCTGGAAGCAGGGCGATGCGCCGGCGAAGGCGATCATCATGCCGCACGGCGGCCCATGGGCGCGGGACTACACGGGTTGGGACGCGTCGGGCTGGGTACCGATGCTCACTTCGCGCGGCTATGCCGTGTTGCGTCCGCAGTACCGCGGCTCGGAAGGTCTCGGTCGCGAGCTCTGGATGGCCGGCGACAAGCAGTGGGGCCTGAAGATGTCCGACGACCTCGACGACGGCGCTGCGTGGCTCGTCTCGCAGGGTGTTGCCGCCAAGAACCAGATCGCGATCTTCGGGTACTCGTACGGCGGGTTCGCGGCCGTGGCCGCCACCGTGCGTTCGCCGTCGCCGTACCAATGCGCCATTGCCGGCGCGCCGGTGGCAAATCTCGGTCGGCTGGGTACGTCCTGGAGCGACAACCGCCTGCAGCGCATCCTGCAGGGCCAGACCGTAAAGGGCATGGACCCCATGGAGAATGCGGACAAGGCGCACCTGCCGATCATGCTGTTCGACGGCGACCGCGATGTGCGTACTCCGCCGGCGATCCACGCCCATCCGTTCTACGAGGCCGTCAAGAACCGCGTGCCGGCCCAGTTCCATTGGATTCCGAACATGCCGCACAGCATGCCTTGGTATCCGAGCCAGCAGCGGCAGACCCTCAACTTGATCCTGGATTTCCTGGGCAAGAATTGCGGGCAGATTTCAGGCTAGCTGAACGTTTTTGCCTGCCGGTTGAGGCGGTTGCACAGTTTCCGCCCACCGGCTACATTCGCTTAACCGCAAAATAATGCGGTTACAACAACTGGTCGATTTAGGGGAGTGCTATTTCATGAGCAAGTTTGTCCAACGAGGGCTTCAACGCTTGCCGCTGGCGATCGCGGTCGTTGCAGCGTTGCAGGTCACGCCTGTGTTCGCACAGGACCAGGCACCGGCAACCGACAGTGCCAGTCAGTCGACCAGCCAGCAGGCTGACACGACCAAGCAGCAGGATCAGAACAAGAAGGCCAAGGAACTGGAGACGGTTACCGTCACCGGTACCCTGCTGAAGCGTCCGGAATATCAGACCACCTCGCCCGTGCAGGTGATCGACGTCCAGAACAACATTGCCAGCGGTCAATTCGACACCGCCGACTTCCTGCAGACGACCACCGCTGCGGCGGGCTCCACGCAGATCAATGGCCAGTTCGGTGGCTACATCGTCGAAGGCGGTACCGGTATCCAGACCGTCAACCTGCGCGGCCTGGGCGCCAACCGCACGCTCGTCCTGCTCGACGGCCAGCGCCCGGGTCCGGCCGGCACGCGCGGCCAGACCGGCGCGGGCTTCGACCTCAACGTGATCCCGCAAGTCATCCTGTCAAACATCGAAGTGGTCAAGGACGGTTCGTCGTCGCTGTACGGCTCCGACGCCGTGTCCGGCGTGGTCAACCTGATCACCAAGAAGCGCATGGACCGCCCCGAAATGACTTTCGCCGCCAGCATGCCTCAGCATGGCGGCGGCGAGCAGTACACCTTGTCGTTCGGCACCGGCTGGAACTTCGACAAGGGCAGCGTAGTGCTGGCGGCACAGGTGGACCGGCTGAACGCGATCGAGCTGGGTGACCGCGACTTCCTCAAGTGCAGCCAGGATCGTGTCTGGGGCACCGACGGCCAGCGCATCGACCGCGAGGACCACTCCGTCATCGGAGGCACCAGCCTCGGCGGTTGCAACAACCTATACGCCAACAGCATCATCAACTACTTCAATCCCGGCATTCGCTACGTGCCGTCCGTGGACGGCAGCACCGTCGGACCGTTCCCCGGTTACCACCCACGGCCGAACCCGTCCAAGAGCTACGGCAACTCGCCGCAGGCGTACTACGAGGATCAGCTCAACTTCCCGTTCGTGGGCGACGCATACGCCATCAACCAGCGTCAGCGCGCCAGTGTCTATGCGGCCACGAATTTCAGCTTCGGCGAGGTGAACTGGAGCACCCAGTGGCTGGCGAACCGTCGTGAAACCAAGACGCACGGCTATCGTCAGTTCTTCCCGATCGTCTACAACCCGACGGACGACGATTACTACGAGCCCATCATGCCGTTCCCCTCGAATGGCAAGGAGACCGTGGACTACTTCTACGGCACCACCAAGCTGGAAGGCCTGTTCGCCTCCACCGACAGCTGGTCGTGGGAAGTCGATGCCGGCTACAGCCGCTCCAGCGGCGATTACAGCCAGCTCGCGATCGATGCGCGCAAGAGCGGTGACCTGGGCGACGCTGCCAACGAGCTCGACACGCCGCTGGTCGACTACTTCGATCCGGGCATCCTGAACGGCGACAAGATGAGCCAGCTCATCAACGCCGTCGGCATGAACATCAAGGGCAACACGCTCTATACCCAAGCCACCGCCAAGGCGCTGGTGACCGGCAACCTGTTCACCCTGCCGGCCGGCGACGTTGGCTCGGCGTTCGGCCTCGAGTACCGCCATTACTCGATCGACGACCAGCCGTCGGAAGCATCCAAGAATGGCTGGCTGTGGGGTTCCAGCTCGGCCCAGGTCACTCGCGGACAGGATCATGTGACCGAGGCGTTTTCGGAAATCGATGTGCCGTTGCTGAAAGGCCTGCCGGCCGTCGAATCGCTGTCGGCAAACTTCTCCGGTCGCGCGTTCAAGTACGGCAGCATCGCCGGTACCGACAACGTGTGGAAGACCGGCCTGAACTGGCAGGTCACCCCGACCTTCCGTCTGCGCGGCACGCTGGGTACGTCGTATCGCGCCCCGGGCCTCTACGAGCTCTACCTCGGCAACCAGACCGGGTTCCTGGGCCAGCTCGGCATCGATCCCTGCATTCTGTGGGGCGACAGCAGCAACGATCGTCTGCGCGCCAACTGCGCAGCGGCGGGCATCCCGGCGAACTATCCCGGCGGCGGCGCTTCCGCGACGATTTATTCGGGCGGCGGTGCGGGCTTCCTGAAGCCGGAAACCTCGCGTGCAAAGTCGGCCGGTTTCGTCTGGCAGCCGACCTTCGCCAACCTGAACGTGGCGCTGGACTACTTCGACTACAACGTCCAGGGCGAGATCTCGCAGCTTGATGCCGGCGACATCGTGTTCGGCTGCTATGGCTCCACCGTTTATCCGAACACGTTCTGCAACCAGCTCAAGCGCAACCCGCCGAACGCGGCGGCCGATCCGAACCGGATCACCGAGATCTACAGCGTCTACGTCAACATCAACCGCGAGCGGACCCGTGGTTACGACCTGCAGGTGAACTACAGCGACGACTTCTCGTTCGGCAAGCTGTCGGCGGAAGGCCAGGTCACATACACGATGTCCGACATCTACCAGCTGTTCGATTCTGCTGCGGCCAGCGGCCTGAGCTCGTCGGAACAGGTGGGTTACATCGGCCGTCCGAAGACGGTGGCCCGCAGCGTCATCAGCCTGGAGCGGGGCGACTGGACCTATACGTGGAATGGCCAGTATGTCAGCACCACCCGCAACAAGGACCTCAGCAACATCTACACCTACCTGGGGTACAAGGGTGCCGCGCGCGACATCGAGGCGAGCTGGCAGCTCATCCACAACGTGTCGGTCGGCTATGAGCGCGGTCATTGGGGCGTGCTGGTCGGTATCCGCAACGTGTTCGATACCGAGCCGGATCTGATCTCGCCGAGCGCCGGCACCACGGTGGGCAACGCACCGCTGTATGCGTCGCAATACGACTGGTACGGCCGCACGTTCTTTGCGCGTCTGAACTACAAGTTCTGATCGCGAGGCGTTGGTGTAACAAAGAAAGAGGCGACCTTCGGGTCGCCTCTTTCTTTAGCTGTGATGCCAGTGCGTAGCGGCGGCGACCGGGGAACTACCCGCCCGCCAGCATCGCCTGGATCTTCGCCATGTGCGACTCGGCGGTTTCGCGGGTGACTTCCCTGTCTGCTTCCGGATCCTTGCCTTGCCAGTGCAGGTCGGCTTGCGGCAGTTCGTGCAGGAAGCGGCTGGGCTGGTTGCGGTGGATTTCGCCGTAGCGTTTGGTCTGCGCGGACCATGACAGGGTCAGCAATTCCTTCGCGCGGGTGATGCCGACGTACATCAGGCGGCGTTCTTCGTCGACGCGGCCTTCCTCCAGCGCGCCCTCGTGCGGCAGCGTGCCGTCTTCACAGCCGACGATGAAGACGAAGCGGAACTCCAGTCCCTTCGCTGCGTGCAAGGTCATCATGCGCACCGCGTTGCCCGGTTCGTCACGGTCGGCGTGGCTGAGCAGGGCCAGTTGCGAGGCAAGGTCGCCGGCATTGTTGCCGCCCTTCTGCATGGCGCGGAACCAGTCGGCGAGTTCCTTCAGGTTGCCCAGCTTGCGTTCGCGCACGCTGGCGTCAGGCGTGCTCGCGGCAATCTGCGCGGCGTAACCGGTGCGCTTGAGGATGCGTTCGACCAGGTCGGCCGCGCTCTCGTGCAGCGAGGCGCTGCGCAGTTCGTCGAGGAGGTCCGAGAAGCCGGCCAGCGCCGCGGCCGGGCGCGGCGTGAGCTGGCGCAGCACGCCGTCGCTGCGGGTGGCATCGAGCAGCGAGCAATGGCGCGACTGCGCGAGCTGGCCGAGTTTCTCCAGCGTGGTGGAGCCGATCTCGCGCTTGGGCACGTTCACCACGCGCAGGAACGCGGCGTCGTCGCTGGGGTTGGTCAGCAGGCGCAGGTAGCACAGGATGTCCTTCACCTCCGCGCGGTCCAGGAAGGACAGTGCACCGGTGAGATGGTAGGGAATGCGCGCCAGCCGCAGTGCCTTTTCCAGTGGACGCGCCTGGAAGTTCCCGCGATACAGAACCGCCATGTCGTCCCAGCGCGCCTTGTGCTTCTCGGCCAGAGTGGTGGCGATGGCGGCGACGCGCTCGGCCTCGTGCTCGGCCTCCTTGCACTCCAGCACGCGGATCGGCGCGCCTTCCGGATGCTCGCTCCACAGCTTCTTTTCATGGCTGTGCGGGTTGTGCGCGATCAGCGCGTTCGCCGCGCGCAGGATGCGCTTGCCGCAGCGGTAGTTCTGCTCCAGCTTGATC
>CALCWL010000620.1 GCA_937906285.1 uncultured Rhodanobacter sp.
GTGGGCTTGCCGTACAGGCCGAAGTTCGCCGGGAACGGCGGCTTGAAGCGCGGCATGCCCTTCTTGCCTTCCAGCGACTCCATCATCGCGGTCTCTTCGCCGCAGATGTAGGCACCGGCGCCGAGCGCGGCGTGGATGTCCACGTCGATGCCACTGCCCTGCACGTTCTTGCCGAGCAGCCCGGCGGCATAGGCTTCCTTGAGCGCCGCCTCGAAATGCTCGAACGGCTCGTGATGGAACTCGCCGCGCAGGTAGTTGTACGCCACGGTGGAACCGGTGCAATAGCAGGCGATCGCCAGCCCCTCGATCACCGCGTGAGGGTTGTAGCGCAGGATGTCGCGGTCCTTGCAGGTGCCAGGTTCGGACTCGTCCGAATTGCACAGGATGTATTTCTGCATCGTGCCCTTGGGCATGAAGGACCACTTCAGCCCGGTCGGGAAACCGGCACCGCCGCGGCCGCGCAGGCTGCTCTTCTTGATCTCCTCAACCAGCGACGCCGGATCGGGCTTCTCGGCCAGGATCTTGCGCCACGCCTTGTAGCCGTCGACCTGTTCGTAGCTTTCCATCGCCCACGGCGTGTCGAAGTGCAGCGTCGTGTAGACGACCTGGTGTTCCTGGGGTGCGGGTCCGACGGCCATCAGTGACTCCCCTCCGCGCCGTGGGCGGCCGGACCGTCGAGGGTCAGGCCATCCAGGATCGCGTCGAGCTTTTCGGTGGTGAGACGTTCGTGGTAATGCCCGTTGACCGTGGCGGCCGGGGCGTACACGCAGGCGGCGATGCACTCTTCCTCGGCCTTCAGGTAGACGCGACCGTCGGGCGTGCTCTGGCCCAGCTTGATGCCGAGCTTCTGCTCGCAATGGCGGACCAGGTCCTCCGCGCCATTGAGCCAGCACGAGATGTTGGTGCAGATCGCCACATTGTTGCGGCCCACCGGCCGGGTTTCGAGCATCGAGTAGAAGCTCGCCACCTCATAGGCCCAGATCGGCGGCACGTCCAGGTATTTCGCCACCGCGGTGATCAGCTCGTCGGTGAGGAAGCCGCGATTCTGCTCCTGCGCGCCGAACAGCGCCTGGATCAGCGCCGAGCGCTTGCGATCCGGCGGAAACTTGGCCACCCACGCGTCGATGTGCTTGCGCGTGTGCTCGGAAAGCGCAACGAGCGGGTCGACGTGCTTCACCTGATTGTAGTTGCCGGTGGCTTTCATGGATGAAACTCCGGGAATCGGGAATCGGGAATCGGGAGTCGGCAAAAGCCGCCCCGCGTCTCGACGATTCCGACTCCGTGACAGCAGTCGTGACTGGTAGAAACGTGAAGGCACGAGCGACCGAGATGCGCTCTGCCCATTCCCGATTCCCGATTCCCGATTCCCTGGCTCATCGATCCACCTCGCCGAACACCAGGTCGTAGGTACCGATCATGGCCACCACGTCGGCGAGCATGTGGCCGCGCACGACGGTGTCCATGGAGGAAAGATGGGCGAAACCGGGGGCACGCAGGTGCACGCGGAACGGCTTGTTGGCGCCATCGGAGACCAGGTAGCAGCCGAACTCGCCCTTGGGCGCCTCGACCGCGCAATAGGTTTCGCCGGCCGGCACGCAATAGCCTTCGGTGAACAGCTTGAAGTGATGGATGAGCGCTTCCATGCTCTCCTTCATCACCTCGCGATGGGGCGGCACGACCTTGTAGTCGTTGAGGATCACCGGGCCGGGATTGGCGCGCAGCCATTCCACGCACTGGCGGATGATGCGGTTGGACTGGCGCATCTCCTCCACGCGGCACAGGTAGCGGTCGTAGCAGTCGCCATTGACGCCGACGGGGATGTCGAAGTCCACCTCGGCATATTTCGCGTACGGCTGCTTCTTGCGCAGGTCCCATTCCACGCCGGAGCCGCGCAGCATCACGCCGGTCATGCCCCACTGCTGGGCCAGTTCCGGGCTGACCACACCGATGCCGACGGTGCGCTGCTTCCAGATGCGGTTGGTGGTGAGCAGTGCCTCGTATTCGTCCACCTTCGAGGGGAAGTCGGCGGTGAACGCGTCGAGGAAGTCGAGCATCGAACCTTCGCGCCAGCTGTTGATGCGCTTGAGGTCGGCACCCTTGTGCCACGGCGACTCGCGGTACTGCGACATCTGCGCCGGCAGGTCGCGG
>CALCWL010000621.1 GCA_937906285.1 uncultured Rhodanobacter sp.
CCTGCACGCCGACCACGAGCAGAACGCGTCCACCTCCACCGTGCGCCTGGTCGGTTCCACCGGCGCCAATCCGTATGCGTCGATCGCCGCCGGCATCACCGCGCTGTGGGGCCCCGCGCACGGCGGTGCCAACGAGGCGGTGCTCAAGCAGCTGGAGGAGATCGGCACCCCGGACAACGTCGAGTCGGCGATCCTGCGCGCCAAGGACAAGAACGACAGCTTCCGCCTGATGGGCTTCGGCCACCGCGTCTACAAGAACTTCGACCCGCGCGCCAAGATCATCCGCGAGATGTGCCACAAGGTGCTGGACGAGCTGGGCGTCAACGACCCGATGCTGGACGTGGCGATGAAGCTGGAGGAGGCGGCGCTGAAGGACGAGTACTTCGTCGAGCGCAAGCTGTATCCGAACGTCGATTTCTACTCCGGCATCATCTACAAGGCGCTGGGCATCCCCACCGAGATGTTCACCGTGATGTTCGCCATCGCGCGCACCGCCGGCTGGATCGCGCACTGGATCGAGCAACACGAAACGCCCGGAGCCCGCATCGGCCGTCCGCGCCAAGTCTATACCGGTGCCGACGTGCGCGATTACCTGCCGGCCGGCAAGCGCTGATTCCGGCTCCGGCTGGTCCCTGGTTTCGCGCAGAACGCCCCGGCTCCGGCCGGGGCGTTCTGCGTCTGGCGTCCCGGGCTCAGCGCAGCGCAGCGCGCAGGCGCTGCTCGAAGCCCTCGTCGGCGTCGTCCTCGGCCAGCAGCATCTCCACCTGGGCCAGCGTGGCACGGCGCATCGGTCGATCATCGGTGCGATCCAGCGGTGCCTGGCGCAGCGCGTTGCGCGGCAGCACGGTGAGGTCGAACGGCACCGCATCGGCGGCGAACAGCAGTACCGGGTATTCGGGCTGCTCGGTGCGGCTGTAGCGCAGGCGGCGTACCTGCATTGCCAGCGGCACGCCGTGCTCGCGCAGGAAACTCACCACCGCCTCGGTATCGTCGCTGTACACGTGCAGGCACACCGCCGAATGCATGTCGGCGGTGCCGTCGAGCACGGCGCCGACCAGGCGCGG
>CALCWL010000622.1 GCA_937906285.1 uncultured Rhodanobacter sp.
TCGATCCACATGCTGTCGCCGCTGTGGCAGAAGGTGACCCTGTTCAATCCGGTGGTATACCTGATCAGCGGGTTCCGCTGGAGTTTCTACGGTGTGGCGGACGTCGGCGTGGGGATCAGCCTGGGCATGACCCTGGTGTTCCTCGGTATCTGCCTGGGACTGGTGTGGTGGATCTTCCGCAGCGGTTACCGCCTGAAGGCGTGAGCGCCGGCGGAACGAATCGCGCGCACGCCAGTCCCAGCACTATCCGCACACAACCACGGGGGAAACTCATGGGCAGACAGACATCAACGGGCAACTGGCTCGCCGCGGCGATCGTGCTGATCGTGCTGGTCGGGGCAGGCGTGTGGCTGGTGCGCCGGGCGATGCAGCCCGAGGAAACGAGCCCGCCGACCGCGGAAATGGCGGCACCGGCGACGAGCCGCAGCGCCCTGGCGCCGATCCGGCATCCGATCGCGCAGGCGCAGGCTGCTCCCGCCAGCGCCTCGACCGCGCCGCTGCCGGCGCTGGACCAGAGCGACGACGATGTGCTGGCCGCGCTGCAGCGGCTGGCCGGCGACAGCGAGCTGTCGCTGCTGCTGGTGCGCCCGCAGATCATCAACCGCATCGTGGCCAGCATCGACGCCATGCCCGGGCGCAGCCTCGGCGGCATCATGATGCCTGCGCGTCCGCCCAAGGGTGCTTTCGTGACCGGCGACATGGACGGCCAAACCGTGATTGGCGAAGCCAACGCCGCGCGCTACGCGCCGTACATGGCGATCGTCGAGCAGGTCGATCCGCAGGCGCTGGTAGTCTGGTACGTGCACGCCTATCCGCTGTTCCAGCAGGCCTACGAACACCTGGGCTACCCGCATGGCTACTTCAACGACCGCCTGATCGTGGTGATCGACAACCTGCTGGCCGCGCCCGAACCGGCCACGCCGCCGGCACTGCTCCCGTCCAAGGGCCAGTACGTGTTCGCCGACCCTGCGCTGGAGGCGCGCTCGGCCGGCCAGCGCCTGCTGCTGCGCACCGGAGCGGCCAACGAAGCGAAGATCAAGGCCCG
>CALCWL010000623.1 GCA_937906285.1 uncultured Rhodanobacter sp.
CCGGCGCGCGCGGCGTGCAACTGGGCATTTTCTTCCAGCGCAAGATCCTCACCGGGCTGTTCGGCGGCGAGGGCTTCATCATGCAGAAGCTCGAAGGTGACGGCTGGGTGTTCGTACACGCCGGCGGCACCATGATCAAGCGCGAACTCGCTGCCGGCGAACGGCTGGACGTGGACACCGGCTGCGTCGTGGCTTTCCATGACACGGTGGACATGGACGTGAAGGCGGTCGGCGGCATCAAGAGCATGCTGTTCGGTGGCGAGGGCGTGTTCCTGGCCACGCTGACCGGCCCGGGGACGGTGTGGCTGCAGTCGCTGCCGTTCTCGCGCCTGGCCGGCCGCATGCTGGCGGCTGCGCCGCAAGGCGGCGGCCAACGCCGCGGCGAAGGTTCGATTCTCGGTGGCCTGGGCGACATCCTCGGCGGCGACCGCAATTTCTGAGCACAGTAGGGCTGGCACTGCCCGCCGGCTCCTTCGCGCAAAGCCGGCGGGCAGTGCCAGCCCTACGAGGGATTGGCCAGCGGCAGCGTGGGCGCGCGACGGGACATGGCGATCAACACCAGCCCGACCACGATCAGCGGCAGCGACTGCATCTGGCCCATCGTCACCCAGTCGGTGCCGAACAGATAGCCCAACTGCGCGTCCGGCACGCGCACGAACTCCACCGCGAAGCGGAACACGCCATACAGCAGCGCGAACAGACCCGACACCAGATAACGCGGGCGCGGTTTCAGCGATACCAGCCACAGCACCACGAACATCACTACGCCTTCGAGGCACAGTTCGTAGAGCTGGGAGGGGTGCCGGGTCAGCCCGCCGAACTGCTGCAGCTGCGGCAACCAGGCCGGGTGCGCCGCGGCCCAGGCGACGTCCTCGGCCTGTGCGCCGGGGAAAATCATTGCCCATGCATGATGCGCGGGCTTGCCCCACAGTTCGCCATTGATGAAGTTGCCCAGCCGTCCCAGCCCCAGCCCGAGCGGCACCAGCGGCGCCACGAAATCCACCGTGTCGAAGAAGTGCAGCGCGTTGCGCCGTGACCACCACCAGCCCGCGGCGAGCACGCCGAGCAGGCCGCCGTGGAAGCTCATGCCGCCATCCCACACCTTGAACAGCACCAGCGGCTCGCGCCAGATCCAGCCGATGCCGCCCTCGTAATAGAACAGCATGTACCAGATGCGCCCGCCCACGATCACGCCAAGCATCCCGTAGAACAAGAGGTCGCCCAGCGCATCGCGGCTCACCGGCAGGCGCCCGCGGCGGCGCCGGTATTCGCCCAGCACGGCGACGAGGAAAAAGCCCAGCAGATACATCAGACCGTACCAGTGCACCTGCACCGGACCCACGTGGAAGGCGACCGGGTCGAATTGGGCGACAAAAGGCTGCGACATGCGGACGGGGCCGATCGGGCAAAAGCCAAGTGTAGCGTCACGCAAGGATTCGGGGAGATGCCGCGGGCGCAGACACGCAGGAGCCCGCTCGCAAGCGATGCTCTTGCCTCGGACCAGGTATCTGCAAAAGCATCGCCCGCGAGCGGGCTCCTACGGGTGCCGGTTTGGCCACGGGACACGCTTGCGCGCGTTCACAGCAACACCGGCCGATCCGGCAGCTCGTCCGGATTGGCCTTGTCGTGGGCGGGGAAGTGCTGCAGCAGCAGCGCGTGGGTGGCGGCGATGCCGCCCAGACTGCCTTCGCGCCATTCGCCGTTGGCGTAGTGGTTGCGCATGGTGGCGCAGATGGCTGCCCACGCTACCGGCTCCACGTGCGCGGCAATGCCGCGGTCGGCGACGATCTCGATGCGGTGTTCGGCCAGCAGCACGTACAGCAGCACGCCGCTGTTGTGCTCGGTATCCCACACGCGCAGCTGGCTGAACAGCTGGCGTGCGCGGGTGGCCGCGTCGAGCCCGCCCAGCACGGCCAGCGGGTGGAGTCGCGATTCGATGGCCACGCGCACTTCGCCGTGGTGGCCGCGTTCGCCGGCGGCGATGGCGGCCGTGATCTCGTCCATCACGCTGGCAGGAAAACGCCGATGCAGCTGGAACCAGCCCCCGAACGTGTTTGCCAGCACTCGTTGCGTGCGTGTCATGTCACCAGCTCCCCGAGGCACCGCCACCGCCGAAGCTGCCGCCGCCTCCGCTGAAACCGCCGCCGCCACCAAAACCACCACCGCCAAATCCGCCGCCGCCAAAACCGCCCCAGCCGCCGCCGCCGATCGAGCGGCCGCCGCCGGAAGGCAGCAGCATCACGATGCCACCCACCACCGCGCCGAGCACGCCGGCGCCGACGGAGACCAGCAGCCACAGCAGGCCGCCGATAATCGCTCCACCCAGCGGCACCCGCACCAGCGCAGGCGCCCGGCCCAGCATGCCGCGCAGGAAGATCGCGACGAACAACGCGATCATCAACATGCCCTGCAAGCCGGGTCCGCGATCCTCGCGCGGCGCGCCTTCCACCGGCGGCGGCAACGGCTCGCCGTCGATCAGCTGGGTCAGCGCGCCGACGGCGTCGTGGATGCCGCCATAATAGTCGCCCGTGCGGAACTTCGGCGCGATGTACTCGCGGATGATGCGCGCATTGGCTGCGTCGGGGATCGCGCCTTCCAGGCCGTAGCCGACCTCGATGCGCACGCGCCGGTCGCTCTTGGCGACGAGCAGCAGCACGCCGTCATCGGTGCCCTTGCGCCCGATCTTGTTGGCTTCGGCGACCGCCAGCGAATACTCCTCGATCGGCTGCTCGCCGGTGCTGTCCACCATCAGCACCACCAGCTGCGCGCCCTTGGCTTTCTCCAGCGCCACCAGCTGCGCGTCGAGCTGGTCGACCTGGGCCGCACCGAGCGTGCCGGTGAGATCGGTGACGTGCCGCGTCAGTTGCGGCACCGCCGTCGCCGCCTGCAGCGCCGCCGGCAGGCACAGCAGCAAGGCCAGCAGCGGCAGCAGACGGCGGATCACTTCAGTGCGCCGAAGTCGCTGGTGCCGGCGCCGTGGTGCCGAAATCCACCGTGGGCGCGGTCGAGATGGCCTTCTCGTTGTCCACGCTGAAGTTCGGCTTGACCTTGTAGCCGAACATCCTGGCGGTCATGTTGTTGGGGAAAGTGCGGATCATCGCGTTGTACTGCTGCACCGCCTGCACGTAGCGGTTGCGCGCCACGGTGATGCGGTTCTCGGTGCCTTCCAGCTGCGCCTGCAGGTTCTGGAACAGGCCATCGGCCTTCAGCTGCGGGTAGTTCTCGCTGACCACCATCAGCCGCGACAGCGCGCTGCCCAGCTCGCCCTGGGCGGCCTGGAACTGCTGCAGCTTCTGCGGATCGTTGATGGTGTCGGCGTTGACCTGCAGGCTGCCCACCTTGGCGCGCGCCTCGGTGACCTCGGTGAACACCTTCTCCTCGTGCTGGGCGTAGCCCTTGACCGTGTTGACCAGGTTCGGCACCAGGTCGGCGCGGCGCTGGTACTGGTTCAGCACCTCGGACCAGGCCGCCTTGACCGCCTCGTCCTGGCGCTGCATGGCGTTGTAACCGCAGCCGGACACCAGTCCGACCAGCAGCAGAATCATCAAGGCACGCAAGATTTTCATGGCATTGCTCCCGAGCGGACAGGCCTGCATTGCAGCATCCGGCCCGCGCCAACGCAATCGGCTCGAACAGGAGCTAAAGCCAGCGTGGCAGCAGGATCAGGCCCCAGCTCAGCGCCACCAGCACCAGCAGCACGAACACCGCTGCCGAGCCCATGTCCTTGGCGCGGCCGGCCAGCTCGTTGAACTCCGGGCTGACCTTGTCCACCACCGCCTCGATCGCCGAATTGAGCAGCTCCGCCGACAGCACCAGCAGCGGCCCCAGCACCAACAGCAGCTTTTCCACGCCGCCCTCGCCCAGCCACAGACCGAGCGGAATCAGCACGGCCACCAGCATCGCCTCCAGCCGGAACGAGGCCTCGTGGCACCAGGCGGCGCGCAGCCCCTTCATCGACCAGCGAAATGCGTTCCAGACCTGGCGCGGACCCCGAAAACCCTCGGCTGGCATGCGGCGCCTCCGCTCAGACCGACGCCGGCGACGCGACGCCGGTGCGGGAGGAAACGTGGACGCGTGCGGTCCGGGGAAAGCTTGCCTGGGGCATGGCGAACGGACTCCTCTCGCACCGCGGAACGCGGCAAGCCATGATGCCACAGCCGTTCCCCCGCCCCATCGGGCACTGGGAGCGCAAGCACGCAGCGCGCGAGTTGTCATGCGGCGGTGCAGCTATGACCTCTGGGGCGATGCGCTACCCTTGCCCGGTTGTGATCCGTTCAGGGTCCAGCGGCATCGGTGGGTGCACGCACGCCACCAGGATTCGAACCAACGCCCGGGGAAAACATGGCCACCCAGAACCCAGCCGTCTCGCAGACGAAGTCCTTCAGCACCGTCTTCCTCATCGAAATGTGGGAGCGCTTCGGCTACTACGGTATGCAGGCGCTCATCGTCTATTACATGGTCCAGCGCCTGGGCTTCCCCGACGAGCAGGCCAACCTGGTGTGGAGCGCGGCCGCGGCGCTGATCTACGTGGCGCCGGCGATCGGCGGCTGGGTGGGCGACAAGATCCTCGGCACGCGCCGCACCATGCTGCTGGGCGCCACCATCCTGGCGGTGGGTTACGCGCTGATGGCGGTTCCGGGCGAGAGCGTGTGGTTTCTGTATTGCTCGCTGGGCGTGATCGTGGTCGGCAACGGCCTGTTCAAGCCGAACGCCGGCAACCTGGTGCGCAAGATCTACGAAGGCGACGACTCCAAGATCGACAGCGCCTTCACCATCTACTACATGGCGGTGAACATCGGCTCGACCATCTCGATGCTGCTCACCCCGTGGATCAAGGATTACGTGAACCTGCACTACGGCAACGAACTGGGCTGGCACGCCGCGTTCGCGGTGTGCGCATTCGGCCTGGTGGTGGGCCTGGCCAACTACCTGGTGATGCGCCACACGCTGAGCCATGTCGGCTCGGCGCCGGACGAACAGCCGGTGCACATGGGCAAGCTGCTGGCCGTGCTGGGTATCGGCGTGCTGACCGTATTCGCCTCGGCCTACGTGCTGGGTCACGAGGAAGTGGCGCGGATCTTCGTCTATGTGGCAGCCGCGGTGGTGCTGGGCATCTTCGCCTGGCTGATCGGCACCAGCGAGCGCTCCGAGCGCGCCGGCCTGATCGCCGCGCTGGTGCTCACCGTGCAGACGGTGTTCTTCTTCATCTTCTACCAGCAGATGTCCACCTCGCTGAACCTGTTCGCGTTGCGCAACGTGAACCCGAGCTTCGACGTGTTCGGCTTCCATCTGTGGAACTGGGCGCCGGCGCAGTTCCAGTCGTTCAACCCGATCTGGATCTTCATCCTGAGCCCGATCCTGGCGCTGATCTACAACGCCGCCGGGCGCAGCGGCAAGGACATTTCCATCGCCACCAAGTTCGCGCTGGGCTTCGCCGCGGTGGCGCTGGGCTTCTTCATCTACAGCTGGGCCGCGCACTTCGCGGTGGACGGCAAGACCAGCTCGTGGGTGATGGTGTGGGGCTACGGCGCCTCGTCGCTGGGGGAATTGCTGGTCAGCGGTCTGGGCCTGGCGATGATCGCGCGCTACGTGCCCGAGCGCATGGGCGGTTTCATGATGGGTGCGTACTTCGTCGCCTCGGGCGTGTCGCAATACCTGGGCGGCATCGTGGCCAACTTCGCCAGCATCCCGGAGAACATCACCGACCCGCTGCAAACCATGCCGATCTACACCAGCCTGTTCAGCAAGCTGGGCTGGGCCGGCATCGCCTGCACCGTCATCGCGCTGGCCGTGCTGCCGCTGATGCGCAAGCTGTCGGCACAGCATCACGCGCACAACAACCCGGCGCCGCTGCCGACGATCGGTTCGGAGCAGTAAGCTCGACGATCAGGCGACCCGCCGCCCCGGCGGGTCGCGACACCGCGCAACGCATTCACCCGCCATGCCACAGCACATCGTCATCCGACGGGTAGGACCCCACGCACTGACCCGCGCGCTGGCCTGGCTGCGGCTGTGCGCGATTGCCGGCCAGAGCACGGCAGTGCTGGTGTGCGCATGGTGGCTGGACCTGCAGATTCCGCTGCTGCCGCTGCTGCTGGGCATCGGCGTGCTGGCGGTGTTCGCCGTGTTTGCGGCCTGGCGGCTGGCGCAACCGTGGCCGCTGCGCGAATGGGAAGCGGTCTGCCACATTGCGTTCGACACGCTGGTACTGGGTTACCTGCTGTATTTCACCGGCGGCGCCAGCAACCCGTTCATCACCCTGCTGCTGGTACCGATCGCGCTCACCGCCGCGGCGCTGCCCGGACGCTCGGTGCTGGCGGTGTCCGCGCTGGCCGGCGTGGCCTACGTGATCCTGCTCTACGCGCACGTGCCGTTGCCGCTGCCCCCGCATGGCAGCGCGCCGGGTCGGTTCTCGCTGCACGTGACGGGGATGGGCGTGAACTTCGTCATCATGGCGCTGCTGCTGAGCTTCTTCATCAGCCGCCTGGCGCGGGTGCTGCGCGAGCAGCAGAAAGAGGTGCAGCGCGTGCGCGAACGCGCGTTGCGCGGCGAGGGCATCCTGGCCATCGCCACCCAGGCGGCCGGGGCCGCGCATGAGCTGAACACGCCGCTGTCGACCATGCGCACCCTGCTGCCGGAGCTGCGCCGCGAGTACGCCGGCAACCCGCTGCTGGACGAGGATCTGGCGCTGCTGGAGGAGCAGGTGGATCGTTGCCGCACGATCCTGCGCGAGATGATCGCCTTCGGCAAGGCGCAGCTGTCGCAGGACCCTGAACGCATCCGCGTGGACAAGTTCATCCACGGCTGCCTGGAGCGCTTCCAGCTGTTGCGGCCCGAAGCGGAGCTTGCCCTGAGCCTCGACGAGACGCTGGCGGCGCTGGTGCTGCGCACGCCGGCCGGGCTGCGCCATGCGCTGATCAACCTGCTCAACAATGCCGCCGACGCCTCGGCGGCCAACGGCTCCAATGCAGTGTCGCTGCGCATCACCCGCGACGACCGCTGGCTGGAGCTGAGCGTGTCCGACCGCGGCCCGGGTTTTGACACCGCCGACGAACTGACCCGGCTCGGCTATTCGCGCAAGCAGAGCGGGCTCGGCATCGGTCTGGCCCTGGCCGAGGCCACGGCCGAGCGCCTGAGCGGCGAACTGGTGGCGCGCAACGTCCAACAGGGCGCCGAGATGTGCCTGCGGCTGCCACTGGCGGTGATCGCCGAACCGGTCGATACCGGGCGCTGACGCGCCAGGCGTGCAACCGGCGCCGCTTCCGGCAAGAATGGACGCCTGCCCGAGTGAAGGAAACCGAACCATGACCGAGTCGCCCCTTGCCGATCCGGTGCGCCCCTTGCTGCTGGTCGACGACGACGCCACCTTCCTGCGCGTACTGGCCCGCGCGCTGGGCTCGCGCGGCTTCGAGGTCATCACCGCCAGCAATTTCGACGAGGCACGCGCGCTGACCCGCCGCCATCGCCCGCGCTACTGCGTGCTGGACCTCAAACTCGGCGAGGAAAACGGCCTGCGGCTGATCCCGGAGCTGCATACCCTGGTGCCGGACCTGCGCGTGCTGCTGCTGACCGGCTATGCCTCGATCGCCACCGCAGTCGAGGCGATCAAGCGCGGCGCCCACGACTACCTTGCCAAGCCGGTCGATGCCGACGCGGTAGTGCGCGCCTTGCTCGATGGCGACGCTGCGGCGCCCGAAGACAGCGACCCGCCCGATGCACCCGAGCAGCCGCTTGCCCTGCGCCGGCTCGAATGGGAACACATCCAGCGCGTGCTCACCGAATGCGACGGCAACATCTCCGAGACCGCGCGCCGGCTCGGCATGCACCGCCGCACGCTGCAGCGCAAGCTCGGCAAGCATCCGGTGCGCGAGCGTCCCGGCGAGGAGTGAGGCTCGGCGCCGGCACCTTTTGGCGCCGCGCGCATCCCATGCACGTCCCGTACTGCGACAAGTTGCCGTCTGTCGCGCGGCATGCAGCGGACTATCATTGAACCTTGGACCCCCATCCAGAGTTTCGCTTTGAAACGCCTCCCCTCCGGCTTTTGCTCACTTGCGCTCGTGTTGTGTGCCAGCCCCGCGCTGGCCTCCGATCCCACCCACCCGGTGACGCTGTCGCCGGTCTCGGTGCACGCCAGCGACACCATGGTGACCGAGACCCCCGCGGTGCAGGTGCGCGTCACGCGCATGCAACTGCAGCAGCAGAACGTGACCGACAGCGCCGATGCACTGAAATACGTGCCGAACATGCAGGTGCGCAAGCGCTACATCGGCGATCCGAACGCCGTCATCAGCGGCCGCAACGCCGGTACCCTGCAGAGCGCGCGCAGCCTGGTCTACGCCGACGGCCTGCTGCTCTCCAACCTGATGACCAACGGCTGGGATGGCGCGCCGCGCTGGGGCATGGTCGCGCCCGGCGAGATCGGTGCGGTCGACATCCTGTACGGGCCGTATTCCGCGCTGTATCCGGGCAACTCGCTGGGCACCACGGTGCTTATCCACACAGTGTTGCCGCAACAGTTCACCGCCAGCGTCGACGCGAAGTTCTTCAGCCAGGACTATGCCGACGATTACGGCGCCGACGGCCACTACGACGGTCACCAGGCCGCGTTCACCCTGGGCGACAAGCGCGGGCGCTTAAGCTGGCTGCTGGAATACAGCCGGCTCGACAACCACGGTCAACCGATGCAGTACGCCACCGCCAGGGCTGGCGGCGATCCGGCGCTGGCCGTGCCGGTGACCGGCGCCACCGCCGACCGCAACCCGAACGGTTCGCCACGGCTGGTCTACGGCGCCAACAGCATCGAGCACACCGTGCAGGACCAGGCCAAGCTGAAGCTTGGCTTCGACCTCGGCGAGCATGTCGCGGCACTGGCCACCGTGGGCTGGTGGCACAACCGCGCGGAGGATCGCACCCGCAGCCTGATCCGCGATGCCGACGGCGCACCGGTCAGCAGCGGCGTGATCGACGCAGCCGGAAAGATCTGGACCCTGCCTGCCAGCGGCCTGGCGCCGTCGAACGCACGCGATGCGCACCTGCTGTACGGGCTCGAGTTGAACGGCACGCTGGACAACGACTGGCGCTGGACCGCCGTCGCCAGCCACTACGATTTCCGGCATTCGCGGCTGCACAGCGCCAGCCTGACCGAGCCCGGCACGCCACGCGGCGGCCCCGGCACCGTGGCGAGCAAGGATGGTTCGGGCTGGGACACGTTCGACCTGCGCAGCTCCGGCCCGCTCGGCGAACGCCACTTGTGGTACGCCGGCGTGCATGGCGACCGTTACACGCTGATGACGCGGGTGCACGACGCCAGTGACTGGCACAGCGACGCGGACGGCGCATTGCGCAGCGTCTATGCCGGCCGCACCCAGACCCGCGCCGCCTACCTGCAGGACGTGTGGAGCTTCACCGACACCTGGACGCTCACCCTCGGCGGCCGCCTGGAGCAATGGCGCGCCTACCGCGGCGTGCTCGCCGATGCCGTCGACACGCTGCGCTACGCCGACCGCAAGCGCACCGATTTCTCGCCCAAGGCCGCGCTGACCTGGGACCTGGCGCAAGGCTGGGAACTGCGGCTGGCCTGGGGCAAGGCGGTGCGCTATCCGACCGTGTCCGAACTGTTCCAGGGCAGCATCTCGAATGGCGCGATCGTCAACAACAATCCCGCGCTCGCGCCGGAAATCGATCGCTCCACCGATCTCACCCTGACCCGCCACACGGACAACGGCCACTGGCGCGTCTCGCTGTACCAGGACCTTATCGCCGATTCGCTGTACACGCAGACCGACGTCACCGTCAGCCCCAGCGTGACCAGCGTGCAGAACATCGACCGCATGCGTGGGCGCGGCATCGAGGGCGCGTTCGACTTCCACGACATCTGGCTCGACGGACTCGACCTGTCCGCCAGCCTTGCCTTCAACGATGCCCGCACGCTGCGCGACCGCCAGTATCCGCTGGCCGAGGGCAAGGTGTTCCCGCGCATCCCTAAACTGCGCGCCAGCGTGTTCGCCGATTACCGCTTCGCGCCGCAATGGGACGCCTCGCTGGGCATCCGCCATTCCGGCCGCCAGTACGGCAGCCTGGACAACAGCGATCACCTCGACAGCTACGGCGCGGTGAGCCGCTTCACTATCGCCGACGCGAAGCTGCGCTGGAAGTTCGCGCCGCAATGGACCGCCGCGCTGGGCGTGGACAACATCGGCAATGCACATTACTGGGTCTACCATCCCTACGCCGGCCGCACCTGGTTCGGCGAACTGCGCTGGGAGTTGTGATGCGTCGCCTGATGATCGCCCTGCTCTGCCTGCTCTCGTCCGTCGCCTTCGCCCACGACGGCATGCACATGGAGATGCCGAAGAGCCCCGCGCTGGGCGCCAGCGCGGCGTTCGACAGCCACGGCCGCCTGTACGTGGTGGACGCGGCGGAGGGCCACGTGCGGCTGCGCCACTCCGACGACGACGGCCGCACGCTGAGCGCGCCGATGCCGGTCAACGCAGTGGCCGAGCGCATCTACAGCGAAGGCGAGAACCGGCCGAAGATCGCCTTCGGTCCGCACGACGAGCTCTACGCGAGCTGGTCGCAGCCTCGCGCCGCGCCGTGGACCGGCTTCGTGCGGTTCGCCCGTTCGGTGGACGGCGGCGAACACTTCAGCCCGCCGATCACCGTGCACCACGACCGTGCCGAGATCACCCACCGCTTCGACGCCATGGCCGTCGATGGCCACGGCCGCATCGTGATCGCCTGGATCGACAAGCGTGACCTGGAAGCCGCCAAGGCCGCCGGCCGGCCCTACGAGGGTGCCGCGGTGTACTACAGCTGGTCGGACGATGGCGGCCGGAGCTTCATGGCGGAACGCAAGCTGGTCGACCACAGCTGCGAATGCTGCCGCATCGCGCTGGCGCGCCTGCCCGACGGCGAGGTCGCCGCGTTCTTCCGCGGCATCTACGGCGACAACATCCGCGACCACGCGTTTGCCGTGCTGCACACCGATGACCGGGCGCCCCGGGTCGAGCGCGCCACCTTCAGCGACTGGCATATCGCCGGTTGCCCGCACCACGGGCCGGGGTTGGCCATCGGTGTCGATGGCGTGCGCCACGCGGTGTGGTACGAGGCCAGTCACGGGCCCGCTATCTGGTACGGCCAGCTCGATCCCGGCCAGCGTCCGCGGCAGCTGCTCAAGCTCGCCGGCGCTGGCGCCAGCCACGCCGACGTGGCCGCGCGCGGGCGCACCGTATGGGTGGTCTGGAACCAGGTCGGCGCGGAGGGCTATCGCCTGATGTTGCGCAGCTCGAACGACAACGGCGCGCACTTCGGCGCGGCGCGCGAGATCGCGACCAGCACCGGTGCCGCCGGCTCGCCGCAGTTGCTGCAGAAGGACGGCCACGCCTTCGTCGCATGGAACACTGCAAGCGGCTTTCGCCTGATCCGGGTGACTCCATGACGCGCCTGCTGCTGATCGTGGCCCTGTTGTTCCCTGCGCTGGCGATGGCCGGCACGCTGCAGCCGCTGGCCGCCGACGGCATCGCCGCCCTGCTGAAGCCGCCGGCGCACGGCGAGCGGATCATCGCGCTGTGGGCGCTGGACTGCGCCTATTGCGAGCCCAATCTGGAAGCGCTGGCCAAGCTGCAGCGTGCCCACCCGCGCGATATCGAGCTGGTGATCGTCACCACCGACAGCATCGGACGCCGGCAGGCGATCGAGGCGCGGTTGCAGCGCATGAAGATGGACGGCTATCCGAACCGCGCCTATGCCGAGGCCACGACCGAGCGCCTCAACTTCCTGCTCGATCCGAGCTGGGGCGGCGAGACCCCGCGCGTGCTGGTGATCCGCGCCGACGGCAGCCGCCTCGGCATCAGCGGCGAACTTGCCCCGGCACAGCTGCGCAAGATCCGGTAATACGTCCTCCTTCCTGCAGGAGCGCACCCGCGATGCCCTTCGTCAGGTGACCGAAACCGGTAGGGCGGGCAACGCCCGCCCTACGCCTCAGGGTTGCTCGCTGCTGTCGGCCGGGGCCGGCTCCGGGATTTCCGTGGTGCCGTCATCCTCGTCGCCGTAGATCGCCACGTGCGGCACACCGTCGGCGCCGATCCAGCCACGATACATGCCGTCGGTGTTGAACGGGATCGCGATGTGGCCCTCCGCGTCCAGCGCGATGGCGCCGCCGTTGCCGCCCATCGACGGGATCTGCTGGTTGATCACCTCGGCGGCGGCGCGTTTCAGCGGCACGCGCATCTGGGTCACTTTCATGCAGATCGAATGTGCCGCGACGGCACGGATGTAGAACTCGCCCCAGCCAGTGCCGGAGACCGCGCAGCCCTCGTTGGCATAGGTGCCGGCGCCGATGATCGGCGAATCGCCGATGCGGCCCCAGCGCTTGTCGGTCATGCCGCCGGTGGAGGTGCCGGCGGCCAGGTGGCCGCGCGCGTCCAGCGCCACCGCACCCACCGTGCCGAAGTGTTTGGCCGTCTCGACGTCCGCATGCGGCTGCTTTGCCGCATCCTCCTTCAGCGCCCGCTGCAGTTGCTGCCAGCGCGCATCGGTGCGGAAATACGCGGCATCGACCAGGGTGATGCCCTGCTCCTTCGCGAACTCTTCGGCACCGGCGCCGGACAGCATCACGTGCGGCGAATGCTCCATCACCGCGCGCGCCAGCAGGATCGGATTCTTCACGTGCTCGACCCCGGCCACCGCGCCGGCGCGCAAGGTGTCGCCATCCATGATCGCCGCGTCCAGTTCGTTCCTCCCGTCATGGGTGAACACCGCGCCCTTGCCCGCGTTGAAGTGCGGATCGTCCTCCAGCACGGTGATCGCCGCGGTCACTGCATCCAGCGCGCTGTCGCCGGCCTTGAGCCGGGCATGGCCCTGCTGCAACGCCTGGGTCATCGCCGCCCGCACGGCCTGCTCCTTCGCCGGCGTCATGTCACGCACGACCACGCCGGCGCCACCGTGGATGACCAGCACGGGCGAAACGGCGGCGTGGCTCATGGCGGTGATTCCGAGGACAGCAAGGGCAAACAACACGTGGCGCGGCTTCACTTCACTCTCCCAATGAACGACCGGGAGAGTATAGCCACGCGCTGCCGGTCACTTATGGTCGAAGCGCACCTGTTTGCCTTCCAGTACCAGCTTCTTGCCGGCCAGATCGGCCACCCGCTGCAGCGCCGAGCCTGCCGCCATGTCGTTGAACGACAGCGTGACCGGCGCGTTGCCGAGCGCCTCAGGGTTGACGAGCGTCCAGCCCGCTTTCGCCGCGATCGATTCGGCCGCCGCACGTATCGTGCCGTTCGTGATGTGCTCGGTAACTTTCACCGGGGAAGCTTCAGCCAGGACGCGCGCCGGACAGCCGGCTTGCGGCGTGACGTCGACGGTATACATATGCTTGCCATCCGCGCCAGAACCCTTGGCATGCAGTGCCTCGCCCAGCGCACCATGCAGCTGGGTGTGCACCGGCGGCGAGATGCCAACGTTGGTGATCGCGAGGTCGATGCGCACCAGGCCGTTTCCCGCAGGCTTGGTGGTCGCCTTCACCTTCAGGTCTCCGATACTTGCTGTCGCGGGCGCGCCGGGGCCCATGCACAACGAGAACGCCGCCGTATCCGTATGACGCTTGTGGCCATCATCGGTCGTCCCGTCGACCAGCATGTCCAGCTGGTAATCCGCGCCTTGCGTCTTCGGGATCGCGTGTGAGGCTGGCGGCGTGCTGGCGGCATACACCGAACCGGCGATGACGATGGCGAGTGCGCTGCCGCCGATCGTGCCGAGGTTCCTGCGCTGGCGGCTGGGTGAAGGCAGTTTCAACATGGCAATACGCTCCGTGAGTGGGTGACGAGGTGACCAGGAACATCCCACCGGCAACGCAAGCCGTGCAGACTGGGTCTTCAACATCGCATTCGCATAGCTGCGCCGCTGCCTGCCGTGTTCGCGCAGCACGGCCGCGTCACAGGCCAGCTCCTGATCGTGGCGCAGCGCACCGAGCGCCCACCACGCCAGTGGATGGAACCAGAACAAGGCAGCAACGCTGTGCGCCAGCAGACACCACCAGCCGTCATGCCGCCGCGCATGCATCGCTTCATGGGCGATGATCAATGCGCGTTCGGTATCGTCGTAGCGATGGTCGAAATCGGCGGGAAGCACGATGCGCACATGCCATGCACCGACCAACGCCGGCCCGACATCAGCGTAGACAGCACGCAGCACCGGCCAGGTTAAAATCGCATCGGCGATCGGTGTGGCGCCGCGCAGGCGCGAGCGATAGCGCAGTTGTGCCAGCGCCGCGAGCATCAGGCTGACCACGCTGCCGGCCAGCCACGCCAGTGCGGCGCCATCGCGCCAGTCGATGGTGGCCGGCGCAGCGGCGATGGCCGGATTTGCGCCCACCGCCGAGGTGACCGCGTAAACCAACGCCGGCAAGGGCGCGCGATCCGCATTCGCGACATGCGGCAACTGACTGGCCAGCATGGCCAGCGGCGGCAGTAACCACAGCTGGAACGTCCGCTCGGCGCCGAACAGTCGGCGGCACGGTTTGCGCAGTGCCGCCACGATCAGCACTGCCGCGGTGAAGGCGAGGATCAGCAGCCAGCCGCGGCCGATCCAGTCGATCCCCAGCTCAATGCTGCTCATCGTCGAGCTCCTTCAGCAGCTTGCGCAGTTCGGCGATGTCCTTCTTCGACAGCTTGCGCTGCTCGGAGAAGTGCGCCACCAGCGGCGCCACGCGGCCGCCGAACAGGCGGTCGAGCAGGCCCTTGCTCTCCTGCTGCACGTACTGTTCGCGCGCCAGCAACGGCGTGTAGAGGTAGCGGCGGCCGTCGCGCTCGGCCTGCACGGCTTCCTTCTTCAGCAGGCGGTTGAGCAGGGATTTCACCGTGCCTTCCTGCCAGCCCTGCGCCGGTCCCACCTCGGCCAAGATCTCCTCGGCAGTGCGCGGTGCGTCGCGCCACAACACGTCCATCACCACCGCTTCGGCTTCGCTGATCGCCATGGAGTCACCGTTTACGCGTGTAAGTGAAGATGATGTTTACAGATGTAAATGTTGCCGTCAAGCCCCGTATGACCAGCACACGGTCGGGTTTGCGACCTTGGTACAAGGCCGGTCCGGGCCAAACCGTCGTATCCTTGGCAGCTGACTCTCCCTTCAGGAAGGCACGCAATGGACAAGGTTTACCCGAGCGCGGCGAAAGCCCTTGACGGCCTGCTGGCCGATGGCATGACGATCGCCGCCGGCGGCTTCGGCCTGTGCGGGATCCCCGAGAACCTGATCGGCGCGCTGCTGGAAGCGGGCACCCGTGACCTGACCATCGTGGGCAACAACGCCGGCGTGGACGATTTCGGCATGGGTCCTCTGCTGAAGACGCATCAGGTGAAGCGCGTGTACGCCTCCTACGTGGGCGAGAACAAGGAGTTCGAGCGGCAGACGCTGGCCGGCGAGCTGGAGCTGCACCTGACGCCGCAGGGCACGCTGGCCGAGAAGCTGCGCGCCGGCGGCGCCGGCATCCCCGGT
>CALCWL010000624.1 GCA_937906285.1 uncultured Rhodanobacter sp.
GCTGGACTGCGCCGGCAGCTTCAAGTGCGAAGGCCTGGGCATCAGCCTGTTCGAGGAAATCGACAACCGCGATCCCAGCGCCCTGATCGGGCTGCCGCTGATCGCGCTCGCGCGCATGCTGCGCCAGGCAGGCGTCGCCGTACCCTGAGGCGGCGACGGTCGTACCGCTACACTGCCAGACACACGGCGCGGACCGCGCCCGCCCCGCCTCAGACCGTCGAGAAATCATGTCCGCCACCATCGAGCCCCGCGCCGAAGCCCTGCAGCAACGCCTGCAAGCCGCGATCGACCAGGTCAACCGTGTCCTGCTGGGCAAGCCGCACCAGGTCAAACTGGCCTTCACCTGCCTGATCGCCAGCGGCCACCTGCTGCTGGAGGACGTGCCCGGCGTAGGCAAGACCACCCTGGCGCATGCGCTGGCCGCCACCTTCGGGCTGGAGTTCCAGCGCGTGCAGTTCACCAGCGACCTGCTGCCTTCGGACATCCTCGGCGTCAGCGTCTACGAGCGCGACAGCGGGAGCTTCCGCTTCCATCCCGGGCCGATCTTCACCGGCCTGCTGCTCGCCGACGAGATCAACCGCGCCAGCCCCAAGACGCAAAGCGCGCTGCTCGAGGCGATGGCGGAGAACCAGGTCACTGTCGACGGCCAGACCCACACGCTGGCCCAACCCTTTTTCGTCGTCGCCACGCAGAATCCACTGGATCTCAACGGCACCTTCCCGTTGCCGGATTCGCAGCTCGACCGGTTCATGCTGCGGCTGTCGCTGGATTACCCGGACCCCAGCGCCGAGCGCGCCCTGCTCACCGGCAGCGATCGCCGCGACATGCTGGCCCGACTCACCCCGCAGCTGGATGCCGAATCGTTGCTGGCCCTGCACGAACAGGCGCAGGCGATCACCGCCAGCACCGCCCTGCTCGACTACCTGCAGGCGCTGCTGGCCGCGAGCCGGCGCCATCCCGAAATCCGCGCCGGGCTGTCGCCACGCGCCGGCCTGGCGCTGCTGGGCGCCGCCCGCGCCTGGGCCATGCTCAGCGGCCGCGGCCACGTGTTGCCCGAAGACATCCAGGCGCTGTTCGTGCCGCTGGCAGCCCACCGACTGCTGGCGACGCGGGGGGCCGACGGCGCGCTGCTGGCGCGGCAGTTGCTGACCGAGGTGGCGGTGGACTGATGCGAGGCCTGCTGCAACGCCTGCAGCGCCTGGCGGAAAAGCGCCTGCCGGCACTGACCCGCTACCGCCGCCCGGAGCCGTTGCCGATCACCCTGCATCGCCGACGCATCTATATCGTGCCCAGCGGTTTCGGCCTCGGTTTCACCGTGCTGCTGCTGGTGATGCTGGTCGGTGCGCTGAACTACAACAACAATGCCGCCCTGCTGCTGACCTGCCTGCTCGGCGCGGCGAGTGCGGCGAGCATGCTGGTGGCGTTCCGCAACCTCGACGGACTGCGCCTGGATCACCTGCGCGCCGGCCACGCGATCGCCGGCGAGGCGATCGAGCTGGTGTGCTCGTTCCATTCGGATCGCCCGCGCGGCGCCATCCGGCTGGACCTGGATGACGAATCGACCGCCTTCGCCGTGGACGGCACCGACGCCGCCCGGGTCAGCCTGCGCTTGCCGACCCGCCGGCGCGGCTGGCAACCGCTGCCGCGACTGCGCCTGTGGACCAGCTGGCCGCTGGGCATGTTCCGCGCCTGGAGCTGGCTGCACCCGGAGCAATCCGTGCTGGTCTGGCCGCGTCCGGAGGCGACCGGTCCGGCACCCCGGGCGATGGCCGACGACGCCCGCCACATGCAACTGCACCGCGGCGAGGAGCTGGCGGCCCTGCGCGACTATCGGGCTGGCGACCCGCAGCGGCACATCGCCTGGAAGCCCAGTGCCCGCCACGACGACCTGCTGGTCAAGGACTTCGAGCAGCCGCGCAGCCAGCCGCAGTGGAGTCTCGACTGGCGGCAACTGCACGGCCTCGACGATGAGGCACGCATCGCGCGACTGGCGCGCTGGCTCAACGAAGCGCAGGCGCAGCGCTGCAGCTTCAGCCTGTGGCTGCCAGGCAACGATATCGGCAGCGGCAGCGGACCGCAGCACTACGTCCGCTGCATGGACGCGCTGGCGGGCCTGCCGTGATCGGGCGCAAGCCCCCCAAGCCGGCGCAAGTCGCGCTGACGCAACGCGCGTTTGACCTGCTTTGCCTCAGCGCGACCTTCGTGCTGGCGGTCAACGCCAGCCACCTGCCGTGGTGGCTCAGCGCCGCGCTCGCCGTGATCTTGGGCAGCCGCTGGTGGCAGCGCCGCCGCCACCCCGGTCGCGTGCCGCAGGCGATCAAGCTGCCGCTGCTGACCTTGCTGACCCTGGCGATCATCGCGTACTACGGCAACCTGTTCGGGCGCGCACCAGGCACCGCGCTGGGCATCGGCCTGCTGGTGCTCAAGCTGCTGGAAACCGAGACCCTGCGCGACGTGCGGGTCGGGGTGGGCTTTGCCTGTTTCACCCTGATGACCGCGCTGTTGTTCGACCAGGGCATGGTCAGCACGCTGGTGGTGGCGTTGGGGCTGGTGCCGGCGCTGGCTACCCTGCGCGCGCTGGAGCCGGCGCAAGCACCGAGCGGGATGGCGCGCAGTTTCATGCCCGCGCTGGGACTGCTGGCGGCGGCGCTGCCGCTGGCCTTGCTGGCCTTCGTGCTGGTGCCGCGGCTGGGTTCGCCGTTGTGGGGCGCACCCGGCCGCGACCAGGCGCGCACCGGCCTCAGCGACCGCATGAGTCCGGGTGCCTTCACCGAACTGCTGACCGACGATCACCCGGCCATGCGGGTCAGCTTCGACGGCGAACCGCCACCGCCGGACCAGCGCTACTTTCGCGCCTTCGTCATGTCCAGGTACGACGGCGTGAGCTGGAGCCATGTCGACGTGGCCCACGCGGCACCGGTGCCGCTCGAGGTCGAACAGGCGATCGGTTACCGGATCAACCTGTTGCCCACGCACCGTCGGGTGCTGCCGACCCTGGATGTGCCGATCGAGGCGCCCGCGGGGGCCGTCATGCGCAGGGACCGCATGGTGGTAGCCGCTCGGCCGGTCGACGATGCGCTCAGCTATGCACTCAGTTCGGCCACGCGATACCGACTCGAACCGCAGTTGGATGCGCGACCGCAGCGCTGGCTGCAGCTCCCCGCCCGCTTCAACCCTCGCACGCTGACACTCGGCCAGTCCTGGCGCGAGCGTCACGGCAGCGACGACGCCGCCATCGTCCGCGAGGCGCTGGCGCTGTTTCACGATGGCGGCTTTCGCTACACGCTCGCGCCGGCGCCGTTGGGCCGGTACGCCATGGACGATTTCCTGTTTGCCACGCGCGAAGGCTATTGCGAGCACTACGCGTCGGCGTTCACGGTGCTGATGCGCGCGGCCGGCATTCCGGCACGCGTGGTCACCGGCTATCAGGGCGGCTACTGGAACAAGCTGGGCAACTACCTGCTGGTGCGCAACTCCGATGCCCACGCCTGGAGCGAGGTGTGGCTGGCCGGTCGCGGCTGGGTGCGCGTCGATCCCACCGCCGCCGTGCGCCCCGAGCGCGTCAGCCTGGGTGCCACCGCGGCGGCCGGCGACCAGCTGGACTGGTACCGGCGCGACTGGCTGCAGCAGTTCCGCAACCGCTGGGACATTGTCAACCGCTGGTGGGACCAGGGCGTTGTGGCATTTGATGCGCTGCGCCAGCGCGGCTTGCTGACCCCGTTCGGCATCCGCGACACCGATACGAGGACGCTGGGCGTGCTGCTGGCCATCGGCAGCAGCCTGTTCATCGCGATCGGGCTGGCGTGGGCATTGCGACGACGGCAGCCGCGCGATCCGCTGCGGGAAGCCTTGCGTGTGCTGGAACACAAGCTCGCGCGGCAACGGATCGTGCGGCGGACTGGCGAAGGTCCGCAGCACTACCTGAGCCGTGCGGCACGTGCCCTGCCGATGCAGCGCAGCCAGCTGACGGCGTTGATGCAACAGTACCTGGAGCTTTGCTATGCCAGCGAAGAACCCGCGCCTGAATCGGTCCACGCGTTCCGGCGCGCCGTCCGGGATTTTCGGGTAACGAACGTGGTCAAATGACACCGACGCGATGGTGGACACCATCGCTCCTGACGGAGAAAACCTCATGTCTCTTTACCGTCCCCTCACCCTCGCCGCCGCGGTCGCCGTGCTGGGTGGCTGCGCGACGATCCCGCAACCGCTGCAGGGAAACTACGCCACCGTCTCCACCGCCAGCGCGCGGCAGGGTGGCGCCGGCGGCACCCTGGTTCGTTGGGGTGGCGAGATCATCAAGACCGAACCCGGCCCGCAGCAGACTTGCTTCTTCGTACTGTCGCGCCCGCTGGACAAACAGGCGCGACCACGCCTGGGCAACTCGGGCGAGAATGACGGCCGCTTCGTCGCCTGCCGCGACGGCTTCTACGACCCGGAGGTGTTCACCCGCGGACGCGAGCTGACCGTGACCGGTACCTTGCACGGCACCGTGACCAAGAAGGTCGGCGAGTACGACTACGCCTACCCGCGCATCGAGGCCAACGTGGTCTACCTGTGGCCCAAGCGCCAACCCCGCGCAGCCTATCCGCCCGGCTTCTACGACCCGTTCTGGGGCCCGGGCTTCGGCCCGTACTGGGGCGGCCCGTGGGGCTATCCGTACTGGGGCGGCCCGCGAGTGATCGTGGTGCGTCCGCCACCGCCGCCGCCGAAGAAGTAACCTGCACGCGAAAACGCCGGCTCGCAGCCGGCGTTTTCCGTTTCCGCCAGGCCCGCGCCGGTCAACCCGGCGGCCAATGCAGGCGGCGCCCGGCCAGCAGATGCACGTGAATGTGGAAGACGGTCTGGCCGCCATCCTCGTTGCAATTGATCACGGTGCGATAACCCTGCTCGGCGAA
>CALCWL010000625.1 GCA_937906285.1 uncultured Rhodanobacter sp.
CGATGCGCGCATCCAGCCGCGCGACCTGGTCGGCGTTGTGCAGCGTGGCGTAGGTCACGGTGACGCCCGCCACCTGCACCGGCTCCATCCGTGCGCGCGGCGTGGCGGCGCCGGTGCGGCCAATCTGCACCTCGATGTCGAGCAGGCGCGTGGTCTGCTCCTGCGCCGGAAACTTGTGCGCGATCGCCCAACGCGGCGCGCGCGAGACGAAACCCATCTCGCGCTGGCCCTCGTAGTCGTCCAGCTTGTAGACCACGCCGTCGATGTCGTACGGCAGGCGGTCGCGCTTGGCGCCGATACGCCGGAAATAGGCGATCAGGCCATCGAAGCCGCGTGCAGTATCCACTTCCGGCGACACCGGAAAACCCCACTCGCGCAGCTGCTTCAGCGTGGCCGAATGCGTCGGCAGCAATTCGCCGCCTTCGACCACGCCGATGGCGTAGGCGAAGAAACTGAGCCGCCGCTTCGCGGTGATGGCCGGGTCGAGCTGGCGCAGCGAGCCGGCGGCACCGTTGCGCGGATTGGCCAGCGGCTTCTCGTCATGGGCGCGGGCGTACGCGTTGAACGCCTCGAAATCCTTGTGCAGCATGATCACCTCGCCGCGCACCTCGAGCACCTCGGGCCAGCCCTTGCCGCGCAGCTTCAACGGGATCGCGCGCACCGTGCGCAGGTTGGCCGTGACGTCCTCGCCCGTTTCGCCGTCGCCGCGGGTGGCGCCCTGCACGAACATGCCGTGCTCGTAACGCAGGCTGATCGCCAGGCCGTCGAGCTTGGGCTCGACGGAAAACAAGGGATCGCGCCGATCCAGTGTCTGCTCGATGCGGCGCTCGAATTCGGCTACCTCATGGAAACGTTCGCGGTCGGTCTCGCCGTCCTGCTCGAAGGCATTGCCCAGCGACAGCATCGGGATCGCGTGGCGCACCTCGGCAAAACCGCCGTACGCGCGTGCGCCGACCTTGCGGGTCGGCGAATCGGGCGAGGCCAGCGCCGGGTGCTCGGCTTCCAGCGCTTCCAGCTCGCGCATCAAGCGGTCGTACGCGGCATCGGTGATGTCCGCGTCGTCGAGCACGTGGTAGCGGTAGTTGGCCTGCTCGATCTGCGAGCGCAGCGCGGCGGCGCGGGCCAGAATGTCGGCGGGAACGGCGGGTGCGGCCATGCGGGTCTCCTTCTCCGCGCAGTGTAGCGACCCGCCGGTGCGCTCGCCGCGCGCGCGACGCTCAGCGATGCAGGTGGCCGGCGGCCTCGGGCTGGTAGGTGATTTCCAGCACTTTCAGGCGGCGCTTGCGCCCGTCGGGCATCGGCCAGTCGATCTGCTGGCCGCGCGCCAGGCCCAGCAGCGCACTGCCCACGGGGGCGAGGATCGAGACCGTGCCGGGCGCGCCGGCGCCGGTCGGGTAGACCAGGGTGAGGGTCAGCTTTTCGCCATCGGCCTCGTCTTCGAAGACCACGGTGGAATTCATCGTCACGATGTGCGGCGGCATGTCAGCCGGCTCGACCACGTCGGCCCGATCCAGTTCGGCGCGCAGCGCCTGCAGCTTGTCGGCCTCGGCGGCCGGCAGCCGCTCCAGCAGGGCTTCGATGCGATCCAAGTCGATGCGCGACACGGTGATGGCTGAGTGACTCATGGCGATTCCTGGTTTCCGCGGCTCCAGCCGCACAAAAACACGCGCCAGAACGTTGTGTCCCGGCGCGTGAGGTCGGTTATCCGCTGCCGCGCCTGGCACATCACCGGCGGCAGGTGCATCAGGCGTGACTGTGCAAAATCCCGGCGCCAATTGCAAGCTGTCACAACAGTTATCATGCCCGACATGGCCAGCCCAGCCGCCGCGGATGCCCCCTCAGCAACGGTTTCGGCCGCCTCGCCCGAACCGTCCACGCGCGAACGCTTTCGCGGCCTGCTGTGGCTGGTCGCCGCGGCCTTTTTCATGCAGGCGCTGGATTCCACCGTGGTCAACACCGCGGTGCCGATGATGGCCGTGGCGCTGGAGGTGACCCCGCTGGGCATGCGCACCGCGCTGACCAGCTACGTGCTGACCCTGGCGATCCTGATCCCGGCCAGCCCGTGGTTGTGCGACCGGCTCGGGACGCGGCGGGTGTTCGGTGCCGCGATCGTGGTGTTCGGGCTGGGTTCGCTGCTGTGCGGGCTGGCGCAGACGCTGCCGCAACTTGTCGCCGCGCGCGTGCTGCAAGGCATCGGCGGCGCCTCGCTGATGCCGGTCGGGCGCTACGTACTGGTACGCAGCATCGACAAGCGCGAATTCGTGCGGGCGATGAGCACCGTGGCCACGTTCGGCCTGCTCGGCTCGGTACTCGGCCCGCTGCTGGGCGGTGCGCTGGTGGAGTTCACCTCGTGGCGGCTGATCTTCCTGATCAACGTGCCGGTGGCGATCGCCGGGGTGTGGATGAACCGGCGCGACATGCCGGACTATCGGCTGGAGCGCGCGCACCGCTTCGACCTGTTCGGCTTCGCGCTGTTCGCCGCGGCGTCGGCCCTGCTGTTGATCGCCTCGGAACTGGCCGGAGCCACCCCGGTGCCGTGGATGCGCATCGGCCAGTGCAGCCTGGTGGCGGTGTTGCTGGGCGTGGCGTACGTGTGGCACAGCCGGCGCATCACGTTTCCGGTCGCGGACCTGACCCTGCTGAAGGTGCGCAGCGTGTGGGTGGCGTTGGCCGGCGGCCTGTTCACCCGACTCGGCATCTCCGGCATGTTCCTGCTGCTGGTGCTGTTCCTGCAGGTGGGTTGCGGCTGGTCGCCACTGATGGCCGGCCTGATGATGGTGCCGCAGGCGTTGGGTTCGATCTGCGCCAAGTGGGCGATCAACCGGGTGCTGGTGCACTTCGGCTACCGTCGCCTGCTGCTGGGCAACACGATGATCGTGGCCGTGCTGCTGGCGGCGTTCGCCCTGCTCGGACCGGGCACGCCGGTATGGGCCATCGCGGCGCTGACGTTCTGCTACGGCGGCTTCGCCGGCCTGCAGTACACCGCGATGAACACGCTGATCTACCACGACCTGGACATCGCGCACGCCTCGATGGCTTCGTCGATGGCCTCGACCGTGCAGTACCTGGCGATGAGTTTCGGCATCGCGCTGTCCACGCTGCTGATGCAGGCACTGCTGCAGGGGCATGAGCGCGCGGACTACGTGGAGGCGTTCCGCTGGACCGTGCTGCTGCTGGCGCTGGTCACGGCGGCGGCCAGCCGCGTGTTCGGCCGGTTGCGGCATGATCGCCCGCTGTCGCGCGCCGGTGCTCCGGTACGCTGAATTACCGTGACGGCGTCGTCCGAATGGGAGGCTGCATGTAGCATGCACTCTTTACCGCAAGTTCGAGCACATACTGCATGCACCAAGCCGCCGACATCCTGTTCACCCTGTTCGTCGTGTTCGTCGCCGCCCAGATCGGCAGCGAGATCGCGCAACGACTGAAGCTGCCCGGCGTGGTCGGCGAGATCGCCGCCGGTTGCGCGATCGGCCCTTCCCTGCTCGGCTGGATCAGCCCGGGTCAGATCGCCACCGGCACCCCGCTCGACGTGCTCGCGGAAATCGGCGTGATCCTGCTGCTGTTCGCGGTGGGCCTCGAAACGCGGCTGGAAGACATGAAGAAGGTCGGTGCGGTGGCGTTCGCGGTCGGCGTGATCGGCGTGCTGGTGCCGTTCGGCATGGGCAGCGCGTGGGCGCACGGCAACGGCTTCGACTGGGACCGTTCCCTGTTCGTGGCGGCCGCCTTCGTGGCCACCTCGGCCGGCATCACCGCGCGCGTACTGCAGGAGCTGAACGCACTGCAGCGGATCGAGAGCAAGGTGATCCTGGGCGCGGCGGTGATCGACGACATCCTCGCCATGTTGCTGCTCGGCGTCGTGATCTCGCTGCAGGGCGGCGGCAGCGTCGACGCCTCGCACCTGCTGGTAGTGCTGGCCGGCGCGGCGGGCTTCATCGCGGTGATCGGCTGGGGCGGCACGCGGGTGATGCGCTGGAACTCGGCCTGGCTGGACAAGCCGCTGGGCCCGCATTCGCCGCTGATGATCGTGCTGGCGCTGTGCCTGGGGCTCGCCTGGCTGTCCACCCGTTTCGGCCTGGCCGCGATCATCGGCGCGTTCCTGGCCGGCATGATCGCCTCCGAAACCCGCCAGCAGCACGCCCTGGAAAAGCAGACGGCACCCTTGCTGGCCCTGCTCACGCCGTTCTTCTTCGTGGTCACCGGCAGCAAGGTCGACCTGCACGAGCTGGCCAGCGCCGAGGCGTTGTGGATGCTGGCCGTGGTCACCGCGATCGCGGTGGTATCCAAGCTGGCCGGCGGCTGGCTCGGATCGCTCACGCTGGGCACGCGCAGCGCCACCATCGTCGGCTTCGGCATGGTGCCGCGGGGCGAGGTGGGCATCGTGGTCGCCACCCTGGGGCTGGCCGCCGGCGTGTTCGACAATCGCATCTACGCGATCATCGTGGCGATGTCGCTGCTCACCGCCATGGTGACGCCGCCGATCCTGGCCTGGTTGCTCAAGCGCGGTAATCACGCCGCCAGCAGCCCGGAGTTGCCCCAGGCACCGAGCTGACTGCTGCCGCTTCCGGCAGCGGCGAAAACGACAACGGGCCGACGCGAGTCGGCCCGTTGGGGGTATCGCCACGGCCCGCCACCCTTGCGCGGTGGGCGGGCCCGGGATCACGGCAGGATCACTTGGCGAACAGGTGCTCCACGCCGGCGCGCTCCTCGCGCAGTTCCTTGTCGGTGGCGTCCATGCGCGCACGCGAGAAGGCGCCGATCTCCAGCCCCTGCACGATCTCGTACTTGCCGTTCTTCACGGTCACCGGGTAGCCATAGATCACGCCCGGCGCGATGCCGTAGGAGCCATCGGCGGGAATGCCCATCGAAACCCAGTCGCCCTCGGCCGTGCCCTGCGCCCAGGTGCGCATGTGGTCGATCGCCGCCGAGGCCGCCGAGGCGGCCGAGGACGCGCCGCGCGCCTTGATGATGGCCGCCCCGCGCTGCTGCACGGTCGGGATGAACTCGTTCTCGTACCAGGCCTGGTCGACCAGGCCAAGCGCCGGCTTGCCGTCGACGGTGGCGTGGTGCAGGTCGGGATACTGGGTGGAGCTGTGGTTGCCCCAGATCGTCATCTTCCTCACGTCGGTGTTGTGCTTGCCGGTCTTCTCGGCGAGCTGGCTCTTGGCGCGGTTGTGGTCCAGCCGCACCATCGCGGTGAAGCACTTCGGGTCGAGATCCGGCGCGTTCTGCTGGGCGATCAGCGCATTGGTGTTGGCCGGATTGCCGACCACCAGCACCCTCACGTCGCGCCTGGCGTGCGCGTTCAGCGCCTTGCCCTGCGGCGCGAAGATGGCGCCGTTGGCTTCCAGCAGGTCCTTGCGCTCCATGCCCGGGCCACGCGGGCGCGCGCCGACCAGCAAGGCGTAGTCCACATCCTTGAACGCGACATTGGCGTCATCGGTGGCGACCACGCCGGCCAGCGTCGGGAACGCGCAATCGTTGAGCTCCATTACCACGCCCTGCAGCGCCGGCAGGGCCGGGGTGATTTCCAGCAGATGCAGGATCACCGGCTGGTCGGGGCCGAGCATGTCGCCGGCGGCGATGCGGAAC
>CALCWL010000626.1 GCA_937906285.1 uncultured Rhodanobacter sp.
ATGGGCGCGCAGCTGCGCCAGATGTTCCAGAACCTGGGCGGCGCCAAGACCCAGACCCGCAAGCTCCCGATCAAGGCGGCGCGCCCGCTGCTGATCGACGAGGAGGCCGGCAAGCTGCTCAACGACGAGGAGATCCGCGCCCACGCGATGGAGAACGCCGAGCAGAACGGCATCGTCTTCATCGACGAAATCGACAAGGTGGCCCAGCGCAGCGACCACGGCCACGCCGGGGTCAGCCGCGAAGGCGTGCAGCGCGACCTGCTGCCGCTGGTGGAAGGCTCCACCGTGTCGACCAAGTACGGCCCGATCAAGACCGACCACATGCTGTTCATCGCCTCCGGCGCGTTCTCGCTGGCCAAGCCCTCGGACCTGATTCCCGAGCTGCAGGGCCGGTTGCCGATCCGGGTGGAGCTCTCCGCGCTCAGCGTGGACGACTTCAAGCGCATCCTGCGCGAGCCGCACAACGCGCTGACCAAGCAATACGTGGCCCTGCTCGGCACCGAGGGCGTCACCATCGAGTTCACCGATTCGGGCATCGACCGGCTGGCCGAGGTGGCTTTCCAGGTGAACGAGCGCACCGAGAACATCGGCGCCCGTCGCCTGCACACCGTGATGGAGCGGCTGCTGGAAAAAATCTCCTTCGAAGCTGCAGACAAGTCCGGCGAAAAATACCAGATTGACGCCAAACAGGTAGACAATTCCCTCTCCGCCCTGGTACGCGACGAGGATCTCAGCCGCTACATTCTGTAAAGCCGGCGGACAACCCCGATCTGCTAAAATGAGCATCGTGAACAACGTTATCGAACTGAAAAACACCGGCCAGCGCGCCCAGTTGCGCGAGGCGCAGCAGAAGCAGACGCTGGTCCGGTTGTGGCGCGAGGACCTCGAACACGGCAGCTTCTGCGGTTACGTGGGCGGGGTCGGGCGCGAGTTCTTCCTGCTCTGGGTAGTCGGCGACGGCATCACCTACGACGGCATGTACGTGATGCGCCACCGCGACATCTCCGAACTGGAAGCGCCCGACAAGCACCATGGCTTCTTCGAGAAGGCGCTGGCGCTCAAGCACATCCTGCCCCGGATGCCGCGCGGCTTCCCGCTGGACAGCATCCGCGAGGTGGTCCAGGCCGCCGGCGCCCAGGCACCGGTGATCGGCGTGCACGTGGACAGCGAGGACGAGTCCGAGGTCTGCTACATCGGCCGGCTGGTCAGCGTCGAGGACGACGGCTTCTACATGCAGGAGCTCAGCCCGGACGCGGAGTGGATGCGCGAAGTCTCGTTCTTCAGCTGGGACGAGGTCTCCACCATCAGCATGGAAGACAGCTACGCGCAGTCCCTGCTGGCCGTGGCCGGCCCCGCTCCCGCGCTGCTGCCCGGCGACGCCAGCGGCCTCGGCCGCGCGCCTTCGCCCTGATTGGGCCGGGAATGGGGAATAGAGAATAGGGAATCGCAAAGGCCCGCGAGCGGGTTTCTGCGGGGTTGCCGTTGTACCCCGACTCGTTGCGCCAACGGGTAAGCTCCCGGGTTCGTCCTGAAGGCCCGTTCGCCGTGGAGCACGCATGAGCCGCATCGTCGTCGTCGGCAGCATCAACATGGATCTGGTCACCCAGGCGCCGCGCTTCGTCGGCCCCGGCGAGACCATCCTCGGCGAGCGCTTCCTCACCGTACCCGGCGGCAAGGGCGCCAACCAGGCGGTGGCCGCGGCCCGGCTGGGCGCCCAGGTGGCCCTGGTCGGCGCGCTCGGTCGCGACGCCTTCGGCGACCAGCTGCACGCGGGACTGGCCGCCGAACACGTCGACCTGAGCCACGTCGCGCGCCTCGACGACTGCGCCAGCGGCACCGCCTCGATCACCGTCGCCG